>JAADIL010000064.1:944-7787 GCA_013151355.1 Gammaproteobacteria bacterium | reverse complement strand
CAAAACTGGCCCGACCCTGTGCCTGCAATATCGCCAGACTGTGCTCGTCAATGGTGTTGTAACTGGAACCGGTATCCACCAGAAAATCGACCGCGCCAACCCCTGCTATCTGACCCTGTACGTAGAAGGTCCTGGCACTCTTTTCCATCATGGGTACAACGTGCCCTGGCGGCACAGCTTGCACTCCGGACATTCCACCCGCACCAAACAACAATAATCCGCAGAGCAGTCGTTTTGTTAAGTCCACGCCACTACCCCCCGTTTTGTTACGTACCACCGCAACCAGGAAGTGGCGGTCTTACTGTAACCATAACGACCCGTCCTCCGGGGTAATTCTGAAGGAGCGAACACTCAACGTGAACGTTTGAATTTCTGCAAAGCAGATATGGTGGCCATTCACTGCGAGGCGCGCCTTGCCCTGAATGCTGACAGACCAACTGAACCCGTCAAAATAACCTTGACGGTGTATCAGAAACCTGTCGGACCAAGGATAAATCTACTGCAAAAAATCATTTTGACCTGTTTTCTCGCTACAATCATCCAGATCCAACAGGCTCCTGGTGCTACGCCAGCACCTGCACTGTGTACTCCGCGCGAGTACTGCCACCCATGCCGTCGGGCGCAGTAAACGAGATAACGTGTTCACCCGGGGTCAGGTTGTTGGCAATGAGGTATTCGCCACGGCCCAAATCACCATCAAGGCTGGAGTTCCAGCGACAGTCATCTTCATCTGCGCAACCATCCGGTGAATAGGCACAACCAGCCAGCTCCACGACTCTGCTCTGTTGTGTCTGTTCATCCTGTGGTACGGGCGAGATCATCGCTTGCGCGGGTGTCTGACTCACCGCGAACACTTCGGTTTCTGCTGTGGCGGTGCGCAGCAGAGTGGAGGCCATTACTTGCAGTTGGCAGTTTTTGCCACCGGGCAATTGATCAAGATCCACCACGTATGCAGACTCATCCTGTGCCACGGCAACCGGACGCCAGGTTTCACCGCCGTCATTCGTGTAACGAACAATAGAAGTCACTTGCTCATCTTTTTTGCCGCACTGTGTCGTCCACTTGAGTTGCACGGTGCCCGACTGTACTTTGCAGGCATCAAGTTTGAGTGCCTTGATGCTGATTGTCGGTGCCTTTTTGGGAATGTCGATGGTGGTCGGTCCGTCTGCATGTCCGCATTTAAACGCTAATCTGGCGGCGCCGTCCAGCATGGGAATGGCTTCCGAATACCCGGTGTGGGAATCATCATGATTTTGATGTGCTTCTTCCAGTACCAGGCGTTTCGCCCACAATACGTTGCCCTGCCCGTCATGCAATTCAACAGAATGTTCGGTGGGTTCGCCGTTACTGCTGCCACCCGCTCCCATCATGGAAAAACCACTCTGTAAATCCACATCTCCGTTACAGCTCACGCGGAAATCAAGATACAGGTGTTCTTGCTGGTAACGCAGGTTTTCCACATGTCCACTGGATACGGCAGCTGCCGGTGAAGGCTGGCTGTCGATGCCGGTAATAAGCGCACGATATGTATAGGGTGAGACCCAGGGATTACCACAGTAACCCATAAAATCGTTGCTGTTCGACGGGTTGTAGACTTTTCCGGTCGCGTAATCCATACCGAATTCGCCGATAGTGGCGGACCCGGGGTGGGTGTAATGCGGGTAACTCGGGTCCGGCCCACCGGCACCGCAGCCGGGGGCATGGCGACGACTCAGACCATGTCCCAACTCTTGCGCCATTATGCTGCCATCGCCCACAAAACTGGCACCGACATTGCCACCGCCACAACCACCATAGGCAGTGGGGATACCTTTTTTCATCAACGCATAATGGTTCGCATCCCGACCCGAGGCGTTGTACAACGCACGCAACTGACGCCACAAGGCATTCCAGCCCTGGCCACAACCACCACCAGAAGTGTTGGTCAGATCACCGGTGAAGTGAATCACGTCATAAGAGAGAAAACTGAAACGCGACATGGGGTAAGTCTTGCGCAAATACACGCCGGTAGCGATAAAATCACTTAATGGTGGTGCCGTCTTCAAAATACCACTGCGATGATAGTGCACCCCATGGGCACGAATGCGCACCGCTGGCACATGAGTAAAGGTCAAGGTACGACCATACCAGGGTGTGTATTTCCATTGCCCGGCAACAAACACTTTGCAGCGACTGTAAACCACCAACCTGCCACGCGCATAAAAATCCGGGATGCGGAAATTCAATGTGTGACTGGCATTGCCACGATCAATCGTCGTGGCGCGCCGCCCGGCAGTGGAACCATTTAATACTGCGGCTTTTCTGTAGGGTTGGCCCGCAATATCAACACGCTTGAACCACACGTCTCCCTGTACAGCACCTGCGGCCTGCCACCATGGCTTGATCAGATCGGGATAAACACGAATCGCAAGATGCTTGCGCTCGATCAACGGCACAGCATTATCCACTTCAACATGAGGGGCATGCAGGCGACGCGAAGACTTGTAAAACTGTGTCGCCTGGGTTGTCTCCATGCCTTCAATGTTAAAAACAAAGGTGTGGGCGGGCGTTGGTAGCGTAATGTTAAACCCTTCCTCACCACCGGCCACATGATTTTCAATCGCTTCCGCACCTGCCTCCATGGACATACCGGGCGGCACATCCATTGCAGCAGATGTCTCTGCATCGAAAGATTCCATTGCACCGGGAGGAGCAATATCCGGCTCCACTCCCTCAAGATCAAAGTATTCGGTTGTTTGCAAAAATTCCTGTTCAGTCCCGGCCTCACCTCGAGCCTCGCGGGCAGACTGACGCTCTATTTGCTTTTCCATCCTGGTTCTCCTTGCTATGCCAGCATTGTTGAGTTTCGACGAATCAGGGCCCGGCATCCGGCACCCTTTCATCCGCGAGTATCCTCACCACACAACACAGTCACTCGCACGACCCGCGTCAATCTACATCCACACCGCAAACACAACAAGCACCAGGATGAAATGTGGGAATATTCACCTGACACCATGATTTAGAATCCATTCCTTCATCACTTTTTCGCCCATACGTCACAGCCATTCCGTGGCTCGTATCAATATCCAGTTAAAGGCGTTCCGGCATCAGACGCTACATTACAGAAGGTATTACCCGTGCCCCATAATTTTCCGAGACTCCGGATACCATGTTTGTTCGACTGATGACATCACTGCTCATTTTCGCCTTACTGCTGACCCCGGCATCAATCTCGGCCAACCATGCACCCAACGCAAGTCATGGGAAATTAACCAGCAAAAATAAAACACTGAATTCTGTTTACAAAAAACAAGGAGAAAAAATTCAGAACGCCTTCAGGCAGTACCAAAAAAAGGCCACGAAAATCTGGGGAGAGGAAGCCATCATGCCCAGCGCAAAGCGTGATGTCACTTATCGCAACAATTTCAAAGAACGCAGCATTGTGGATTATGACGAAGGCATGGTGAAAATTGAGCTGGCCCTGAAACCCGGTATCGCAAAAAATCCGAAACACACACAGCGAAAATTGATATCCGCCATCAAAAAAACCATCAAACAAGGCCCGGACAATCGCTCTATTATCAAAATTGCCAAACGCCCCTCACCACCACGCAGCAAACAACCTGCTGTATTGGCTGGACTGGTAGCCAATATCGACAATTCACCGCTCGACGCCAAAAACCTGACGGAATTTGCCAGAGCAATAGCAGCCTCCATGAAAGCCCGCAGCCTCACCGGCAAAGATGGCAAACAGCGCGTAGTGATCAGTACACAATTCAGCCTGGTGCCAGACCACATCCGTGTTCGCGCACAAAAATTCAGTGAGAGCGTGCACAGCTACGCCTACGAACACAATATTCCCGCGCCACTTATTTTCGCTATTATTGAAACAGAAAGCGCTTTTAATCCCAGAGCAAAATCACCGATTCCAGCTTTTGGTTTAATGCAGCTGGTGCCCAAAAGTGGCGCGCGTGACGCCTATAAATTCATCCATTCAAAAGACAAGGTGGTCAAGGAAAAATACCTGTACGACCCGGACAACAATATCCAGTTAGGCACAGCTTATCTGCACTTGCTGTATTACAAACATTTCAAAAGAATTAAAGACCCTGAGGCCCGCACCCTGGCCACCATTGCTGCCTACAATGCTGGCTCAGGCAGTGTAATCCGTTCCTTCACAGGCCGATACACCAAGCGTAACTATGCCAGCCGCTATTCGTGGCGTCGACATGCCTACAACAAAATCAACAAGCTCAGTGCGGACGAACTCTACACACATTTTCGTGCACATTTGCCTGCAAAAGAAACACGGGATTACCTCAAAAAAGTACGCAGCCGCATGGGGAAATATGAAATTTAACCCTCAGAAACCCCACCTCGCCCTTCTCCCTTTTGAGTAAAGAAGGCATAACAACAAAACACTGTTCAAGTTTTCAATCCGTTCTGCCGACATCAAAATTGCCAAATCGTCACGCAATCGGCAATATTACGCTTGATGCATAACGATACACCCGATAGCATTTGGAAAAAATTATACTTTTACTATCTGACAAGAGAATTCCTCATGGACAGTTTACGTTTATTTCAGGGTGCGGCAGTAGCCGCTTCACTGGCACTCGCCTCCTACATTACCGTAGTGCATGTACTGGACGAGGAGGAAAATAACGACACTGTCGTAACATCTCCCGACAAGGTTACAAGCCGCGATGCCTCACGCGATATTTTAAGCTACGTTCCCGCCGACACAATCTATTTTTTTGGTGGGCTTGAGCCTGCATCACTGAACGATATGCTGAAAATCATCGAACCCCAATGGGAGTTTATGCAACCCGCAGACTTCAGAAAAACAATCAATCGGCAACTGCACAATAACAAGGATATGCCGCCAGCAGCAAAAATGTTAACCGGATTATTCATTGAATATTTGACCGCATTCAAGGATTTAAAAACAGCACAACGCATTTTGGGCGTCGGCGATGAGCTGGATGCCGTTTTTTACTCCGTCGGCACCACACCCGTCATGCGCATCAAACTGGCTGATACAAATGCATTTAATACCTTTATCAAAAGCACCGAAACAATAGCATTGGTAACGCCGGTACAGGAAACCCATGGTGAGCTTTCACTCAGAACATACAGTTTCTCTGCGCCCGGAACCAGGCAGCCGGATTCCCCTGATGCCAAACTCGTCATCAGCGTAGACAACAACTACGCCCTGATCACACTGTTAACCCCGCTGGAAAGCGAGACAACCCGCGACGTAATACTCGGTACAAAAAAACCGGTGGACTCTCTGGCGGATGTGACACTGTTAAAAGACCTCAAGTCCAGACATGATTTCCATCCTGCTTATCTTGGTTACGTGAGCCATGTAGAAATCGTGAAGGGCCTGACCACCCCTGAAGGTAACGAATTCGGACGCATGCTGGGGACACTGCTCAAAACCATCAGCGCACAAAAAGCACCGGAACAAACACCGGCCCGGGCGGGTGAAGATTCCGGGCAAACCGCCATCACGCAAAATGAGCCGATGGCAGAAAACCCACTGGCCCCCATACAAACAACAGCGTGTCGCACCGAACTTCTGGCGATCACCCAAACATGGCCACGCACCGTCTTCGGTTACACAGAACTTAACCTGAAGGAAAAACCCAACAAAATAGCCATGCGCATGCTGGTCGAAAACACCGATGCAGCATTCATGCAACAATTACAACAGCTGCGTGGCTTCATTCCGGAACACATTTACAAAACCCAAAGCAGGCCTGCTTTGGGTTTTGGTTTTGGCTTTAACATTGATGCGTTAACACCGGTAGTCAGCCAGATATTCACGGAATTCACACAAAAGGATTATCAATGCCAATTTTTGGCGGAAATGAAACAAGGCCTTATTGGTTCCAACCCGGTACTCGCGCTGGGCATGATGACTGGCATGGCTGCGGGCGTGCAAGGCATTTCAGCCGCTATACTGGATGTCGATGCCGTCATGAACCTTGATCAAAAAGACACCGCACCCGATATTCGCAGCCTCGATGCAATTATCACTATCTCGGCAAAAGAACCCCAGCGCCTGCTGTTGATGGCCGCCAATTTCCAGCAAGGCATGCCACCCATTCAACTCCCTGCTGATGGCACACCAATAGATTTCCCGATTCCTCTGCCAACATCCGACCTTGGCAACGTCAAACTGGCGTTAAAAGGAAACCACATTGTGGCTTACATCGGAGACAAGGCCGAACAGCTCGCACAAACCATGGCAAATGATCCGCTCACGGCGACAGGTATGTTTGCACTTAACATAAACTTTGGAAAATACATGCGATTCATCAATGATTTTGTACAGGCCGCCGATACCGCAGAGGGAAAAATATCCGAACAGGACAAGACCATGCTGGAAGGAATGGCAAAAGTGGATATGCAGTTCGTTGAGTCTTTCGACATGACTCCGCAAGGTATCGTTCTCGATGCAACGATGACCATGCACTGACAAGCAGCAATCTCGACGTCAAGAGACACAGAGTTTTTAGTGTTTTTCTCTGTGACCTCTGTGTTCATACCACGCCATTTGTCAGCGCCACTAAACATCATTTCCCTCTGCACGGGAACGTTTGTCCGAGAGATCAAAGCTCTGGATTCCGGCCAAGGGACGTGCACGCAATAACATGCCGGAATGACGGTATTTTCAGTAACTAAAGTGTTAAGAAACGATTTAGCCCTTAATTCACATTCTGCTAATAAACAACCCCGCAGCAAGCTGACGGGGTATTAACGTCACACCGGCGAAGGCCGGTGTCCAGGGGGTTCAACCTCTGGATTCTGGCCTGCGCCAGAATGACGGTATTCGCAGCAAGCTGCGGGGAA
>JAADIL010000064.1:0-910 GCA_013151355.1 Gammaproteobacteria bacterium | reverse complement strand
AGCATCCGCCATAGCGCTATTGGTTTGTTTACCGCTGTTTTTATTCACGGCCTGTTTTGATGACTGACCGGATTTCTGCCGGTTTGCAGATTTGGCTTTCCCGGCTCCGGGTCGGTCACGCTGTATATCCTGTGGTTTGTCGCGCGCATCATCTGTCAATCGCATACTGAGACCAATACGTTTACGCGGCAGATCCACTTCCATCACTTTGACTTTGACCACCTGCCCTGCCTTCACCACTTCACGCGGATCTTTGACAAACTTATCCGCCAGCGCAGAGACATGTACCAGACCATCCTGATGCACACCGATATCCACAAACGCACCGAAGTTGGTGACGTTGGTCACGACACCTTCCAGCAGCATGCCCGGTTCAAGATCAGACAGTTTTTCGATGCCGTCTTTAAAGGTGGCGGTTTTGAATTCAGGACGCGGATCACGACCGGGTTTTTCCAGTTCACCAAAGATGTCACGTACTGTCGGTTCACCAAAATTTTCATCCACAAAGTCATTGGCGGCCAGGCCCTTCAAAAAAGATTTATCACCGATAATGTCAGTGATTTTTCGCCCGCTCTGCTGAATAATCTTCTCCACCAGCGGATAAGCTTCAGGATGCACAGAAGAAGCATCCAGCGGATTATCACCTTCACGAATACGCAAAAAACCCGCCGCCTGCCGCCTGCTCGAAGGCTTTTGGCCCGAGGCGCGCCACTTTCAACAACTGTTTTCGATTCCTGAACGCACCACTGGCCTCACGATGCAAAACAATATTTGTCGCCAGAGTTTCCGACAATCCGGCAACACGCGCCAGCAACGGCGCAGAAGCGGTGTTGATTTCCACGCCCACGGCATTGACACAATCTTCCACCACAGCTTCCAGTTTTTTTGCCAGTCGCGTCTGGTTCACATC
>JAADIL010000092.1 GCA_013151355.1 Gammaproteobacteria bacterium | reverse complement strand
ATAAAGCACGCGCTTTGGTCAGTGGATACCAACAAGTCAGAAAGTTAGAACAAACAGAAAAAGAAACGCTGCAAATGTTTGTTCAGTACGCGGCAGCTGCAACCTCTTGTTGGCGATTCTGGAAATATCACATCGACACTCCCGGCACGGACAATGTAAACAAACATTGGCAAATGATGCAGATTGCGAAAGACATCAGCAGCATATCGAAAGCAGAGTTTTTGGAAGTGGTTTTTGAACCTGAATCAATCACATAAATATGATTGAACCTCCTGGGGTTTCAATCTCTGGATTCTGGCCTGCACCAGAATGACGTGATGATGTAAATACCCCATCAGTTTGCTGCAAGCGGCGTAGGGTGGGCATGCTTTTTTGCCCACGCGGATGTGGGACCTCTCTATTAACCATGAAAGACACAAAAGGTAAAAACAAGACATTTTATTCCATTTTTCCTGGTAATATTTTATATGCCTCGATCACCTGGAGATTTGTTATTCAGGAGAGCGTGAAGGAGCGCAAAGGGAAAACTGATAACAATGCTGACCTGCAACCAACACGCGTCAACTGCGATGACTCGGCCAGGAAAACAACAGGACAAAACCACCCAGTCCGCCCAGCATCCAGGTCAGGAAAGGTGCATTGCCCAGCATGGAAGTAGTTGTCGGGTCAGCATAGACGTAAATGACAGAAGCACTGATGACAAAAGCAGAACCCACAATGGCGCGAAACAGGCGGCGATTGGCGCGACGAATTTCCCAACGCACTGCAATTAATTCTTGCAGCATGCCACCACCCGCATCGGCACCTGATTTTTGACGACCTTTACGTTCTGTCTCTTGTATCAGCCATTGATGCAACAGCACAGGAATTTCTGGCAGTTTTTCACTCCACTCCGGTGCATTACGACCCAGCGAACGCATAATCGAGCGCACACCTATCTGTTCACTCATCCAGCGCTCAAGATAAGGTTTGGCCGTTTTCCACAAGTCCAGCTCGGGGTATAACTGCCGGCCCAGGCCTTCGATGTTCAACAGGGTTTTTTGCAGTAATACTAACTGTGGCTGTATTTCCATATTGAAGCGTCGTGCCGTCTGAAACAGACGCAACAATAAAAGACCAAACGAAATATCTTTCAGGGGACGCTCAAAAATCGGTTCACACACGGTACGAATCGCAGCTTCAAATTCTTCCACCCGTGTATCTTCCGGAACCCAGCCGGATTCCACATGTAACTCCGCCACCTTGCGATAGTCACGCTGAAAAAAGGCCAGAAAGTTACCCGCCAGATAATGTTGATCATCATGACTCAGTGTACCCATGATGCCAAAATCTACGGCAATATAACGACCACCAGGCCCGACAAAAATATTGCCGGGGTGCATATCAGCATGAAAAAAGTTGTCACGAAACACCTGGGTGAAAAAGATTTCCACACCGTGTTCAGAAAGTTTTTTAAGATCAACATTCTGCTCTTTCAGCATGCCGACATTACTCACCGGGATACCATGGATGCGCTCCATCACCATCACATTGCCCCGCGTCAATGGCCAGTGGACTTCCGGTACATATAACAAATCAGAGTCTGCAAAGTTGCGCCGCAGTATGGATGCCGAACTGGCTTCACGCATCAGATCCAGTTCATCAAGGATGGTTTTTTCAAATTCTTTCACGATTTCGCACGGGCGCAAGCGTCGGCCATCAGCCCAGTAGCGCATCGCCAGTCCGGCAATAGTGTGCATCAAGGCAAGATCACGGCGAATGGTTTTTTCGATGTCGGGACGCACCACCTTGACCACCACTTCACGGCCATCCTGCAAGGTTGCGGTGTGCACCTGTGCGATAGAAGCCGACGCCAGTGGTTGTTCGTCAAATCGGGTAAATAATTCTGTCACCGGTTGGCCGAGACTTTTTTCGATCATCGCGCGCGCCTGACTTCCTGGAAAAGCGGGTACGTTGTCCTGTAACTGTGCCAGCTCATCAGCAATATCGTCGGGCAACAAATCACGGCGCGTAGAAAGTATCTGACCAAACTTGATAAAAATGGGGCCAAGATCTTCCAGACTGCGACGAATACGCTCACCCCTGGGTAGTTTTTCACGTCGAAACCAGCGCCAGGGAGAAAGGTATTGTAAAAACCGCACCGGACGGAACAGGTGGGTGGCAAAAATAATTTCATCAAGCCCATGGCGTCCCAACACAGTATTAATATGCAATAAACGCAACGCTTGGCGGAATCCGATCACTCTGCCTCTCCGTTATTTTTCAGATGGCTTTCCAGCCGCCGTACGCGTGCTTCCATGCGATCCACATCCTCGCGCAATATATCCACTTGCGACAAATAACTTTCCATTTCATCATAGTTGGGCAGTGTTTCGTTTTCTTCCTGCAAATATTCCGCAACATCCTGTCTCAGCGTATTCACGGTCTGCTGTCCCCAGGACAGGGCATCGCGCACGACATTGCCCAGTTTGTGCGCCACCAGATCACCCGTGACATGTGAAAGATGTTCTTCCCAGTCAATATCCAGCGTATCGAGGATTTCACTGAACTGTTGCCCCAGCTCCACGTCGCCACTGATTTCCACATCGCCTGCAAACAATACATCACCCGCATGTTCAGCCAGACCCATGCGCATCAATGCCACGGGCGTGCCACGCAGCACCGTGTCCGGCTCACCTTCAAAACGACCATAAACGAATAATTTATCGGGGCCGGGAATCAGGTACAGCGACACATCCAGTCCGCTCATTTCGATGGCAATCACTTTTCCCTGCAAATCCTGTAGTCGGGCAAGCGTGTCTTCATCTAACTGCAAAATGCGGTTCACGGCCATTTCGATACTGGCGGTGATTGCCGTGGGCAGGTGATTCACCGCAATTCACCCATCAATTGCTCAAGGCTTTTTTTTGATTCATCATCGGCTTCAATATCCGCCTTGTGTAACACCACGGTGTTGGCAATTTTGTCGTGAAAAGCCTGTTTGCGTTTATCTCGTGCTATCCATAAAAAACCCAGAAACAGAGGCAGGATGGAAGCAAGGTATGCAACATAACGCAAAGCAGCCTGTTTGATTGACATGGGCTTAAAACTGTCGGCATCCACTACCTGACAATCCAAAAGCAGCTTGCCCGGCGTGCCGAGAAATTTGACCCACAAAATAATGGTCAACAAAAAGCCTGTCATCGTACGTAATAAACCTTCGCCAGTAAATAATTCTGCGTCCATGATAACCGACCCCATAAGCAGGCCTATGATGATCGCGAATAAAAAACTGTCGATAAGCGTTGCAGCAACCCGCCGCCAAAAACCGGCGTACTGAAATGCAGCACCGGGTAAATCAGCGTTCACAATTTATAACCCCGATGCATGGCAACAATACCACCGCTGAGATTAAAATAGTCACAGCGCTCAAAGCCTGCTGTTTCCATCATCGCTTTCAGTTCATCCTGGCCGGGGTGCATGCGAATGGATTCTGCCAGGTACCGATAACTTTCTTCATCTTTGGCCACCAGCTTGCCCATCAGCGGTAATAATTTGAATGAATAAGCGTCATAAATCGCAGTGAGCCCCGGTGTGACGGGTTTGGAAAACTCCAACACCAGCAAGCGGCCACCCGGTTTGAGGATGCGTCGCATGGAGCACAGCGCAGCATCCTTGTCGGTGACGTTGCGCAGACCAAAAGCAATGGTGATGCAATCAAAATAATGATCAGGGAAGGGCAGGCACTCAGCATTGGCCTGCACATACTCCATGTTAGACAGCACACCACGATCAATCAGCCGTTCGCGCCCCACTCTGAGCATGGATTCATTGATATCTGCCAGCACCACTTTGCCACTGTTGCCCACCAATACAGAAAAATTTGCCGCCAGATCACCAGTACCACCAGCAATATCCAGCACCCGCTGACCGGCACGCACACCACTCATTTCGACCGTGTAACGCTTCCACAGACGATGTACGCCCATGGACATCAGATCATTCATGACGTCATAGCTATTGGCAACGGAATGAAATACACCGGCGACCCTGCTCGCCTTTTCTTCGGTACGCACTTGCTCATAACCAAAATGCGTGGTGGTGTTATCGCTCCCCTTGCCCGGTGTGTCACTCATGAGTTAATGCCTCTACTTATTAGGTACAACAACCTGGTACAACAGCCTGATATAACAACGCACAGGCATTATGCCTTGCGTTTATGCCCGGCTTTTTCCAGACGATTCAGATATTCGGCCCACAGTTCAGTTTTGTCACGACCCAGCGTATATAACATGTCCCAGGCGTAGATACCGGTGTTGTGGCCGTCATCAAATTCCAGCTGGATAGCATAATTGCCCACAGGTTCAATGCCTGCAATATTCACATTTTCCTTGCCTGTTTGCAGTACTTCCTGACCGGGGCCATGTCCCCGCACTTCCGCCGACGGTGAGTACACACGCAGGTATTCGCAGGAGTATTCATAACGATTGCCGTCGTCAAAAACAATGTCCAGCACACGCGAGGCCTGGTGCAGCTTGATGTCTACAGGCTTTGGAGTCGAAGTCATGATGGTTGGTTCTCCGTTAATCGCCGGGAGGTGTTATAAAATATAACGACTCAGGTCTTCATTTTTGGCCAGTTCACCAAGGTGCTTGTCCACATATTCCGCATCCACGGTGACGCTGGTGCCGCTTTGGTCTGCGGCAACAAATGAGACCTCTTCCAGCAGACGCTCCACGACGGTGTGCAAACGACGCGCACCGATATTGTCGGTACGTTCGTTTACTTGCCAGGCGACTTCAGCGATACGTGAAATTCCGTCATCAGTGAAGGCCAGTGTAACGCCTTCTGTGGCCAACAAGGCGCTGTACTGTTCCGTTAACGAGGCATCGGGCTCGGTAAGAATGCGGACAAAATCTTCCACACTCAGCGCACTCAGTTCAACACGAATGGGTAGCCGCCCCTGTAATTCAGGAATCAGATCCGAGGGTTTGGACAAATGAAATGCACCAGAGGCAACAAACAAAATATGATCTGTTTTCACCATACCGTACTTGGTAGACACCGTGCAGCCTTCCACCAACGGCAACAGATCCCGCTGCACACCTTCGCGTGACACATCTGGCCCGGAACTTTCGCCACGTTTGCAAATTTTGTCCATTTCATCGAGAAATACAATACCGTTTTGCTCGACGTTATCCACTGCATGCAGCTTGATGTCTTCTTCATTGAGCAGCTTGCCAGCCTCTTCATCGGTAAGCAGTTTGAAGGCGTCTTTAATTTTCAGTTTGCGGGTGGTGGTACGGCCACTGCCCATGTTTTGAAACAACCCCTGCAACTGGCTGCTCATTTCTTCCATACCCGGCGGTGCCATGATTTCCACGCCCATGGGACTGGCACTTAATTCCACTTCAATTTCCTTGTCGTCGAGATCACCCTCGCGCAATTTTTTGCGAAACTTCTGCCGGGTGCCTGATTCTTCAGTGGATTCTTTTTCCTGTCCATCGTCACCCGTACCAAAACCAAAATTACTGCTGCGCGGCGGGCGTAACAAAATATCGAGAATGCGATCTTCAGCAGCCTCTTCAGCACGGAAATGTACTTTTTTCACTTCCTGTTCACGCACCAGTTTGATGGAAATTTCAATCAGGTCACGAATAATGGATTCCACATCGCGGCCCACGTATCCCACCTCGGTAAATTTGGTGGCTTCCACTTTCACAAACGGTGCATTGGCCAGCCTGGCCAAACGTCGCGCGATTTCAGTTTTGCCCACACCGGTAGGACCAATCATCAAAATGTTTTTCGGGGTAATTTCGCTCTTCAGTGCGTCGTCCACCTGCGACCGTCGCCAGCGATTACGCAGTGCAATGGCCACGGCACGTTTGGCGTCATCCTGACCGATAATATGTTTGTCCAGCTCCTGCACAATTTCGCGAGGGGTCATTTGTGAACTGATTTCTGTTGATATTGTTGACATTAACTTGCTTTCCCCTTGCCTGACTCACCAGGATGCAATTCTTCAATGGTGAAATTATCGTTGGTATAAACACAAATTTCCGAGGCAATGGTTAATGCCTTTTCGCACACGGCGCGCGCATCCAGGTCGGTGTTTTGCATCAATGCGCGTGCAGCTGCCTCGGCGAAAGAACCGCCGGAACCAATGGCGATCACATCGTGCTCAGGCTCGATCACATCACCGTTGCCGGAAATCACCAGCGAGGCCGTTCCGTCGGCCACTGACAACAGAGCTTCCAGTCGGCGTAACATGCGGTCAGTACGCCAGTCTTTGGCCAGCTCCACCGCCGCACGCGTTAAATGCCCCTGATGTTTTTCCAGCTTGCCTTCAAAACGTTCAAACAGGGTGAAGGCATCCGCCGTGCCACCGGCAAAACCGGCGATTACCTTGTCGTGGTACAACCGCCGCACTTTGCGCGCATTGCCCTTCATGATGGTATTGC
Organism: Gammaproteobacteria bacterium; assembly: GCA_013151355.1. Lineage (GTDB taxonomy): Bacteria > Pseudomonadota > Gammaproteobacteria > SZUA-152 > SZUA-152 > SZUA-152. The sequence goes on along the minus strand of JAADIL010000092.1, from coordinate 2,638 downwards.
CCATCGAAACCTGACCGTCGCCTCACTACCGACCCGTTGCGACGCACCGAAAGAATTGTAGTACCGTGAAATTGTTCCAACGTGATTCCTCATAAACTCGATAAAAACAGGGCGGAAAGTTTACACCATATCGGCTGCCAGCAGGTTGTTCAGGGTCATTTCCCGGGTTTACCCTTATGGGCAGCCCTGTTTCGGGCCCTGGGATGTGCCTTGTCATAGACCTCGGCGAGACGCTGAAAATCCAGGTGGGTGTAAATTTGTGTGGTGCTGATATCGGCATGCCCCAGCAATTCCTGCACCGCCCGCAAGTCACCACTGGATTCCAGCAAATGGCTGGCGAAGGCATGGCGTAATTTATGTGGGTGCACCCGGCTGGCAATACCCTGCTGAATACCGCGCTGACGAAAACGCTGTTGCACGGCTCGCGGCGTGAGTCGCCCTCCACGCTGGCCGACAAACAGTGCCGACTCGCCCTCATTGACCAGCGTCACACGCTGGCGCTGCCAGGCAATAATAGCCTCGCGGGCATATCGCCCCACCGGTACTACCCGTGTTTTGTTGCCTTTACCTAATACCTCAACACTGCCATCGGCCAGATCAATCTGTCCTGCATCCAGCGACACCAGCTCGGCCAGACGTAGCCCGGCAGAATACATCAACTCCAGCATGGCATTGTCACGCACGGCGAGCGGATCATCCGCATCACCTGCCATCGATAGCAGCCGGGTCATTTCATCCACATCCAGCGGCTCGGGTAATTTGCGCGGCGCTTTGGGAGCCTGCACTCCCTGCGCCACGTTTTTTTGCAGCTGGCCTTCTCGCATCAAAAACCGTAAAAAACTGCGCAAGGCAGACAGTGCCCGCGCCAGACTCCGACCACCGATACCTTGCCGATGACGGGCCGACAGATAAGCGCGCACATGTTTGGCGTCCAGCGACAACCAGTCCGTCACTCCGGCAGAGTCACACCAGGCAACAATGCCACGCAAATCACGTTGATAATTGCTGAGAGTATGCGGCGACAAACGCCGCTCGGTTTTGAGGTGTTGCAGAAAGCTGTCGATCCACTGCTGTGCGGCATATTGCATCGTCACAGCAGCTTTGTCAGCCAGGCTCCTGATCCAGATATTTGCCTGTAGCGACAGTAATCACTTCCGCCAGGTTCTCCAGAAAACTGGTGTCCATACCGGTATGATAGCGGTCTTTTTCAAAACTGCCGATGGCCAGCAAACCCAGATCACCTCGCCCGCCCAGGGGCAACAGGGCGCTGGAAGCAACGCTTTCGGCCTGCTCCCCAAACAAGGTCACCAACTGCTCGTTGTTCAACTGCCCGCAATAAGGCTTGCCTCCGCTAAGCCGACGTCTGAACAGACCGCGCAAGGCATCGGCATCCACAGGAAATTCATCGCGGTCAGTCGATGTATCGTCATTCACCCCCACCAACAGGCGCAAGGCCACCAGGCTGGCGGAAAAATTACGGCGCAGTTGTTTGTCGATCAGTGTCAGCAAGGCATCAAGCGAATCGCTTTCGATAATCCGTAATGTAAATGTGTGTAGCTGGGCATTCAGCTGACCATTTTTCCGGGCCACCTGAACCAGCCCCTCCAACTGCTTTTTCAGGCTGACATTGCTCTCGCGCAACACCGCTACCTGACGCTCCACCAGTGACACTGCCGGGCCCGTAGTATGGGGCACACGCAAATCCGCCAGTAACGTTGGCTTGTCTTCAAAAAAATCGGGGTGGCGTCGCAGGTAACTGGCAACGCTCTGCTCGTCTGGCTGCGAGCGGGTATTTGCGGGTTTTGATGCCGTGGTTTTCTGGTTGCTCACGTTTGATTCTCACTTTGTTTCAGGATACGCCGTCATTCACTGGCTATGCATTACTCATATTTCTATCGTCCCTGTAAACACGGTTTGCGCCGGACCAGTCATCAACAACGCCGATTTCCCACCTGGCCAGTGAATCAATAATCGCCCGCCTGGCAGCTCAACCGACACTGCATCATCCACCATTCCCCAGCGATGCGCCACTGCCACCGCAGCACAGGCACCGGTGCCGCAGGCCCTCACCCACGCCGCGTTCAAACACCCGCAAACGCATTTGATGTCGCGACACTACCTGCATGAAACCCACATTCACCCGCTGCGGAAACAACGCATGGCCTTCGATGGCAGAGCCCAGGCGGACAACTGGCGCTGTGGAGACATCATCCACCAACACAACGGCATGCGGATTACCCATTGAAACGGCACCAATCTCCACTTCATCATCATTAACTGTAATTAAATAACGATCGGACTCCACTTTCTCATCAAACGGCAAGCTGTCCGGGGCAAAACGGGGGGCTCCCATATCCACAGTCACCTGTCCATCGACCTCCAGCTGCGGACGAATAATGCCCGAAGCCGTTTTCACGCTGATTTGTGTTTTTTGTGTAAGAGCTTTTTCCACCACAAACTGTGCAAAACAACGGGCACCATTACCACATTGATCCACTTCTCCACCATCCGCATTGAAAATTCGATAACTGAAATCCACATCAGATAAATTTGAGGCCTCCACCAGCAAAAGCTGGTCACAACCAATGCCACGATGACGATCGGCAATAAAGCGCACCTGTTCGGGATTCAGGTTCAC
>JAADIL010000158.1 GCA_013151355.1 Gammaproteobacteria bacterium | reverse complement strand
GTTTGTGGTGTCCATGGAACATGGCTTTGGCGACAGCTTGTTGTTTTGGCACGTTGGGGTTCATAAAAAACATTCACCCCAACCTACGGATTTCCGGTAGTGAGCAGACGGTCCATCTCTGCGATCATTTTTTGAAAATTTTTGTCCATAGTGTCTTCGTCTGCTTTAAGGCTAACCTGATATTGTAGCGTCAGTTGATGTAGTTTGATGAAATCACAATATGCCAAACCACCCAGCAAGCGGTGAACTTCGTTGCGAAGAAAACGGGAGTCTCTCGAATCGTGAGCGGCCTTCAGTTTTTCTTTCGCCTCGGGCAATTCGCGCAATAACATCTCATTCAGGGTTATCGACAAGCTTTTGTCGATGCCGAGGCCATCGACGGGATGGTGACTCGTCGGCTTGTTACTTTTGGATGATTTATGTACATGTGTCCACCAGGTGATTGTCGTCAAAAGTGCATTCACTGCGATGGGCTTTTCCAATACTTCATCGAAGTCCGGGTTTTGGGATAGCGGCCCATTTTTGTGCTGGCTTGCTGCTGTTAAACCAAGGATGGTTATGCGCGTCGAGGGTGGCTCGGTTTCGCGTATTTTTCGCGCGGCATCAACTCCGTTCATTTCCGGCATGTGAATATCCATAAGGATGATATCAAACTTGTCCTCGTGAAAGGCAGCGACCGCTTTCTCTCCGTTATCGACAATAGTGGGTATTGCCCCGGAACGGTGCAGGATGGTCTCAATGAGTTTGGCATTTATTGCATTGTCTTCTGCAATAAGGATATTCAGGCCATCCAGACGTGTCAGTGTTACCGGTTTATGTACTACCTCTGTTTGCTGACCGTAAAAATTTTTCGGACTGCGAAAAATGGTCGCCAGCTTTTTCTCGAAATCAGCGTGGCGAAACGGTTTGCTCAGGCAGGCGTCCGCCCCCCGGTCACGTAGTGTTTTTAATATTAACGGGTCTGATTGACTGACGATAACCAATATCTTTGAATGCACATGATTTCGATGTGTTTGCAGAAATTCCTGGATTGTGGTTTCGACAGCTTCGTGGCTGTTGATGCTGAGTACGCAAATGTCTGGTATGGCAGGTGCCTTTTGCGGGGCACACAAGTCTTCGATATCCAGACATTCCGTTACCTCAAAACCCAAACGCTGGAAGGTGTGAGTCAGTGAAATCCGGGTGAGTTCGTTGGCGTCATATAATGTGACTGATTTGTTGTGGTATGGTAAATGCTCGTTTTTGTTAACAGGTTCAGGTAAATTTTTGAACGGACATTCAAAGGTAAACCAGAATGTAGAGCCTTTATCTTCATTGTTTTCAACGCCGATTTTACCCTGCATGGCCTCGGTAAGTGACTTGGCAATAGCCAGGCCTCGTTTGGCACCATCGTATTGGCGAGTGTCGCTGTTATCAATCTGGCTGAAGGCATTAAAAATAACGGCTTTATCTTTTTCGGAGATGCCGGGCCCCTGGTCGGTAACGGTAATCCTGATTTGTAATGTTTCATTTTTTTGTGATTCCAGCATTGTGCGCACCATTATTGTTCCCTTGTCAGAAAACTTGATGGCATTACCAATGAGATTGATGAGAATTTGTCGTATACGGTCGGCGGCGCCAAATAACTCTTTGGGTGTGTCCTCATAATACAGCGAGGAAATCTCAATTCCCTTTTCGTGTGCAGAAGGTGCGGTAAGCGCCAGTACATCTTCGATACATTCTTCCAGGTTAAAATAAATATTGTTGGCGGAATATTTTCCTGCTTCGATGTTGGAAAAATCAGGGACGTCGTTAATGACGCGTAACAAATTGGTTGCAGATTGTTCAATGGTGTAAAGATAACCCGTTTGTTCCTGCGTCTGGTCAGTATTGTTTAATAATTTTACAAAACCCGAAATTTCGTTCATCGAGGTTTTGATTGCGTGACTGATATTGTCTAAAAATGCAGATTTTTCCTGATTTTCCGAAAGTGCCTGTTGTCTGGTAATCGTCAGTTCGGAATTTTTTTGTTCCAGCAATTTCAGTGATTTTTGCAATTCTTTTGTTACTTGCTCAATGGTATTCTGCTCTTTCTCGTGTGATGACTTGATGGATTGCAGCATGCTGTGTACCCCTTTCTCAAGGGTTAGCAAGGTTCCTGTTGCGTGCATTTCGATAGACACATTCAGATTACCCTTTTCGATTTCGTTAACGGCACGGGTCAGGGATAAAATGGGCTTTGTGATATGACGACTGATTCGTGTGGCCAGAAGAATACTGCCAACAAGAATTAACAGGGTCATTGATAGCGTCTGGAATATTGCATCCTGTTTGTTTTGTAATGCAATTTCATTGGAAACTTCAACAATCACCCAACCAATCACTGGTGGCATGTTGTGATCAGTGTCTTCAAAATCGTTGATGTCTACTGTTTGTTGAATGATTGGCTGGCTGAAAATGCGGTTGTGTGTGTTTCCTGAAGTGCTGGTGGTTAACGGGCCATTTTTAGTCCTGGGTTTTTGTATTAACGGGGTTCCCTGGCTATTGGTTATGGTGATTGAAATGACATCATTTTTTGTCAATACAGACTCAATCAGGGGTGAAAGAATTGCCATGTTTCCTGAAGATATACCGTACTCGCTGGCGGACGCCAGATGAACCGCCAGAGATTTTCCTTTGTCAACAATATTGCTCTCTATGTCATCAACTTGTTTTTTGACAAAATAACCAAAAAAGATAATGGAAACGGCGGTAACGGGAAGCACCGCAAGTAATAAAACGCGAAAATTGATTGTCGGGGACATCATCTGGATTCTATCAATAATTTTGCTCATTCTTTTTGACGGTTGTGCCCGGTACTTCGATTAAAAATGAACGGATCAGGAAGCGCGATACGAGATTGTCCGTTCATCCGTTTTGGGTTCATTCTATCAGGCCTGTTGCAGAGGTACCTCTCCGGCTTCTGGAAAACGAGCTTTTAAATGCGGGGATACTTGATAAAACGGGCTAAACCGGTACATTGGTACCTTCCAGATATTACTCTCAAGAGCATTGATTATGAGCTTTCCCACTATTGAATCCTTCGTCGGCAACACGCCACTGGTGCGCTTGCAACGCCTGCCCGGAGAATCCGGCAATACCCTCCTGGTCAAGCTGGAAGGAAATAACCCTGCGGGTTCAGTAAAAGACAGGCCTGCACTGAGTATGATTCAGCATGCAGAGGCACGGGGTGAGATTACGCCCGGAGATACGTTGATTGAAGCCACCAGCGGCAATACCGGCATTGCTCTGGCCATGGCGGCGGCCATCAAGGGGTATCGTATGGTGTTGATTATGCCGGAACACATGAGCGTGGAACGGCGCGGGGCGATGAGGGCCTTTGGTGCAGAAATCGTGCTGGTCACCAGAGAGCAGAGCATGGAAGGTGCACGGGACCTCGCCCGGCAAATGCAGGATGAAGGCAAGGGCAGGGTGTTGGACCAGTTCGCCAACCCGGACAATCCACGGGCGCATTATGAGGGCACGGCCCCGGAAATCATGCGCGATACCAATAATCGTATCACCCACTTTGTCAGCTCCATGGGTACTACGGGTACGATTATGGGTTGCTCGCGCTATTTCAAGGAAGTTAAACCGGAGATCGAAATTGTCGGTGTGCAACCCGTTGAAGGTGCATCTATCCCCGGTATTCGACGTTGGCCCAAAGAATATTTGCCATCGATTTATGACGAAAGCCGGGTGGATCGTATTCTGGATATCTCACAGGAGGACGCCGAAAACACTACCCGCGCCCTGGCCACGCAGGAAGGTATTTTTGCCGGTGTGTCCTCTGGCGGTGCCGTCGCTGCGGCCTTGCAGTTATCGCAACAAGTGGAAAATGCGGTGATTGTGGTGATTATCTGTGACCGGGGTGATCGCTATTTATCAACGGACGTGTTTCCGGCCTGACGGTTTCAAACTGCCCCTGTCTCATTACTTTCGTCGTTCCGGCCTGCGCCGGGACAGTGATACCTTTATAATCCAGCATTTATAATCCAACATTGTTTCGAGTCTCATATGCCCCGACGTCGTCGTAAAAAACCCCCTGTTGAACCCGTTTGTGCCACCATCGAAAGCCTGTCTCACGACGGGCGTGGTATCACCCACATCGACGGTAAAGTGACCTTTGTCGCTCGTGCACTGCCTGGTGAAGAGGTGATGTTTCGCTACACCTCGCAGCGTGGCAAGTTTGACGAAGGTGATGCCATCGACGTGTTACAAGCCTCACCGCAGCGCATCGAACCGCGTTGCCCACACTTTGGTGTGTGTGGCGGATGCAGCCTGCAACACCTGAGCCCGGCGGATCAGATTGCGGCAAAACAGGAACGCTTGCTGGAAAACCTTGAACACCTGGGAAAAGTCATTCCCGGCGAAGTGCTGCCACCGTTAACCGCCAGGCCCTGGGGTTATCGTCGCAAGGCACGCCTGGGGGTGAAATACATGCGCCGTGAACAAGTGGTACGTGTTGGTTTCCGGGAAAAGCACAGCGCCTTTCTGACCGATGCCAAACAATGCGATGTGTTGCATAACGTTATTGGTTCCCGCCTGACGGTGTTTGGCGAATTGGTAAACCGGTTGTCGGTACGTGACAAAATTCCGCAGATTGAAGTGGCCGTGGGTGATACACACACGGCACTGGTGTTCCGTCATCTGGAACCGCTTACCGAAGAAGATGAACAGCAGCTCTGTATGTTTGGTGAAAGCCATCAGTTAGGTATTTTTGTACAACCCAAAGGCCCAAAAACCATTCGTCGTTTGTGGCCCGTAGAAACAGACAGTGATTTTAAACTTCACTATGGACTGCCTGCATACGATATCGAAGTCCGGTTTCAGCCCACGGACTTCACCCAGGTCAACGCCGAACTGAACCGTGCAATGATCGACCGGGCCGTGGCCTTGCTGGACGTGCAGGCAGAAGACCGGGTACTGGATTTATTCTGTGGGCTGGGTAATTTTTCCCTGCCGTTGGCACGCAAGGCCGGTGCTGTGGTGGGCGTGGAAGGTGAAGCCAGTCTGGTGGAAAGAGCACGTGAAAATGCACAAGACAATGGCATCAGCAATGTGGAATTTTACGCAACAGACCTCAACGGTGATCTTGATGCCGAACCCTGGTACGGTGAAGGTTTTAACAAATTGTTACTGGACCCGCCGCGCAGTGGTGCGCCTGTGGTGGTTGAAAAACTCCCACAGCCTCTGCCACAACGTATCGTATATGTTTCCTGTGATCCGGCCACGCTGGCCCGTGATGCCGGTGTGTTGGTCAGGCAACATGGCTACACGCTGGTGAGTGCCGGTGTCATGGATATGTTTCCGCACACCGCCCATGTAGAGTCCATTGCTCTGTTTGAGAAAAACTGATTTTTTTGTAGCTGCTCAGCTTGGGAATGTGCATGAAACAACTTCCCTGTTTGGCATCCCGGCTTCAGCCCGTCTTTGCCCGATGACTACGTCAAAAGCGCTCATTTACACCTGTAAATTCCGTGTTTTTTTGTTCCCGAACAAATCAAAGATAATCCGGGCAGTACGATGCAACTGATTAATTCAGGTTTAACTCAGGTTTAACTCAGGTTTAACTCAGGTTTAACTCAGGTTTAACTCAGGTTTAACTCAGGTTTAACTCAGGTTTAATAAACGGGCTGAGCAGTTACTTTTTTGTTAATTTTACCATTTCCTTTTATTCCTGTTTTTCGGGCAAGACAATCCGAAATTTACTGCTATCTTGTTAGTGAATGTGTGATACAGCAGCATTCATTCTGGTGTTTTTTGCGGAAATAGCAGGAGGTACACATGGCCATTGGAATCACCCCGGCAGTGGGAAACTGGTATCAGGGCGCAGACCAGATGAAGTTTGAAGTGGTGGCACTGGACGAAGATGACGGTGTCATTGAAATACATTATCTGGATGGTGAACCGGATGAAGTGGGATTTGATGTCTGGTCACAAATGAAGGTGGAACAAATTTCATCACCTGAAGACTGGATGGGTATCTATGATGAATTTGACCAGGATGACTCGGGTTACATCGACCTCAATCTGCATTCGGAAACACACATATTCTCCATGGAAGATTTCGAGCGCAAAGGATAAGTTTTGTTAGCGGCCTTAATTTCTTTTTGGGGAGTCGACTTCCCGACGGTTGCTTCGAATGCCTGTTCTCGCCCATGGTGCTCCGCCATTGCGAATGCCGTCATTCCGGCACGTTTTTAGCTGGAATCCAGAGGTTGCCCCTCTAGCTCTGGTGCTGCAATAAAGCCGATTGTTCAAACTGGATGCCACTCCAGCCCTGTCGCATGAACGTGCGAATATTTTCGTGGTCATTGCCTTCAGAGTGTTGCAACACATCTTCCCGGTAATATTTTCCAAAGCAGTTCAGGGTCTCTTCTTCTGTCAGCCCTTCCATTGTTGCAAAGGCAAAAATCTTGCAGGAGCCCTCGTTGCTGCCTGCCTGATTAATGACTTGATCATGGCCGCGACCATTAACGAAATGCGTTGGTGTGTACTCGAAATGCTCATCGATACAATCGATCACATCCTGGAACTCCACCGTCTCCGGTCGGGATTTTATTTGTGTCACTAACTCATCAATGGTCATTGTATGTTTGTCCTTTTTTGAAGTTTTTCAATAGGGG
>JAADIL010000004.1 GCA_013151355.1 Gammaproteobacteria bacterium | reverse complement strand
TCAATGACAGCTAAAAGGATTCGATTAATTCACCTGCTAAAAAACGGGCTGACGACAACAGGTACAGTGAAATCTAAAAACCTGTTGTCGCGAAGCTCTGGACGCGAATGGTATGAAGTTACGTATGAGTTTACAGTTGATGGGCACCGCTATCAGGTAAAGGATATGCCTTACTACACTGAAAGGGTTGAAATCGGTGAACGGCGAACACTGCTCTATGACAGGGAAAAACCACATAAAGCAGCCCTGCTGGATAATATTCCCTGTTCTATCGTCTTTGATGAGTCGGGGGGAATTATGTCTGATAGTCCGCGTTCAACGATAATCACTTTGCTGATACCGGTAGCCTCAATAATTCTCATAATGCTTTCAATATATTTTGAGGTTTCTTAGAGTGCGTTAGCCTGTATCGCTGGGCGGGTATCGAATTTGCGTCCGCCTACCATAAAAAAATAATAAACAAATAGTTATAAATTTCTCGGTGTATTTTAGGGCGGTGCTGGGGCGGCCAGAGGTTTCTGATGGTATGGTGGTAGCCCCGTATATCGATAGAAGCGCCCTCCAACACATCCGGGCGAGATGTTGTTATCTGTGGCATGCCATCGACTCGCATCAAAAGGTTCCCCCATTAGAAGAAAGCGGGCTGACAGTAATTAATTCGCTTAATGAACTCGGGAGGGTTTGGCCCGACTTCCGGTAATCATTCCCTTTTTAGCTGACGCCGGGAGTGAGCTGCGGGAAATACCAGGGTTCAGCATGCTGAGGGATTTCCCAATAGAGGGGAGACCTTGGGCTTGTTTCGCTGAGCAGGCCGTCTTCCCGTAGTTGCGATAGTAGTCTTCGTGCAGTGCGTTCCGGCATGGCGCAGAGTTCCAATGCCATTGATCGGTCGAGTTTCCCCAGCATGAAAGCGTTGTACAGAACCATGGCGGCAACGGGCTTTATTTCGCCAAGTCCCGGTACCCGTGCGTCATTGCGGGCTGCTATGTAACGTTGTATACGATCACGCATCTGATCAACCTGTAGAAGCTGGCTGATATAGTCAATCTGGTCAAGGGAGACATCAAGCATGAAGTCGCAGAAAGCGATGAGTCCTTTTTCACTGAGAAGACCTCGACCATCATGATCACCCTGGCGGGGGAAATCAGCGCGTTCCAATAGCGCTTTGTAACGATCGGAGTCACGCGCCAAACCTCTACTCAAGCACCACACTCCCGAACTGTCGAGTCCAATGGCATTGAGTGTTGTATCGGTAAGCAGGCGAGCTACCTGGCCATTACCGTCTGCAAACGGGTGTATCCATGCAAAACGGTGGTGTGCACACAGGGCGGCGATGGTTTTTTTATCGCCTTTGTGATGGGCTGGATGATAGATATCGCAAAACTGTCGTATCAGTGCAGACAGGTCATTTGCGGGTGGCGGGTGATGGCGACCCACCACGACCTCTTTGCAGCGCCACTCACCAGGTATCACCTGATCAATGACTTCTCCTTTCTCGTTTTTCAATACTCGCAGGGTTTCCGGTACATGCTCGTAAAACTTCCGGTGAATGGACCGAATGAATTCGGGTGAAAATATTTCATCCTGTCCTGGAGACTGTTCCCGTATCCACTCCTGCACCCTGATATGGGCGACCGACTCCATCTGGAGATCTCGCTTGACGGGGTCTTTGGAAAACTGTCCTTGCTGGGCGGCACGTATCTCATGGGGGCGTGTCCGATTTCCCTCAATGAGGTTTGAGTAGTAGGAATTGATGACGGCCATGTGCCGTACAATAGTGGTGCGCGTTTCTTCTGGCAGGTTTGCTGCCAGCCTGGCAGAAGCCTTCGTAATGGCTATGACTTTATCGGTCAGTCCAGACGCCTCAAGAGCCCGGTCGCTGGGAATAAAGGGTGAAAAATTGTGGCTTGTCGTCGGCATTGTTTACGCCTTATGGCCGGATAGGTGGCCAAGCTATTGTTGCATTAACTACATGAAAAATAAAATAAATAAATTAATACTGTCCATCAAATATGGAGTATTTGGCCGGTTAATTGGCCAGTAGTGCTGGCTTGGAGCAACATTATAAATGGACGCCAATAGTTCCTGTACGTGGGTGGCGCACACGCGTCGGGTGTTCTTACGGTCTTGTTTAAATAATTAAAATAACGAGTTAAAAGTCCTTGCTAATTGACAAAGCGTAACTACAATGGGTACACAAATGTGTATCCATTTGGCAAGGCAATGAATAAGAGCTCTTCAATGCGTATTCGGATCGAACCCGAACTCCACAGTAACTTTTTATCTACGTGCAAGCAGCAGGATAAGCCGGCCGCACAAGTTTTGCGCGAATTCATGCGTGAGTACGTTGCCAAGTATCCCTCGATTGAACAACGAGATCTGTTTGTGGCTGACCAGAAAGCAGAATACAAGTAAAGAAGGATGATGAAATGCCATTAAAACTCATTGATCTGTTTGCCGGCGCAGGTGGGTTGACTCTGGGGTTTACGGATAAACGATTTGGCGGTGCCTTTGAGTGCGTTTTCGGTGTGGATAATGATCTGGCTGCAGTTGACACGCACAATTATCACTTTGGCCCGCATGGAATTTGCATGGATATTGAAGAATGGTTGTCCGGTAATCCGTACATACCAGAAGCAGACGTCGTTGTTGGTGGTCCACCTTGTCAGGGCTTCAGTTTATTGAATAAGAAGCGCCACGGCGATCCTAGGCGGGCACTCTGGGAGCCGTACATGGATGTGGTGGAGCGCTCAGGTGCACGAGCTTTTGTGATTGAAAACGTACAAGGTCTGAAAGATTCGCCTGAACACGAATCAATCAAAGAAAAGGCTGAACAGCTTGGTTTTGAGACGGTCGCAGGCATACTTAATTCAGCGGATTACGGTACACCTCAAACCAGGAAAAGAACCATAATTATAGGCTGGAGGTCCGGGGAAATGGGGTCGGATATAGTATTTCCTCCAAAGCCGACTCATAGCAGAGATGGTGGGCAAGGATTACCTGAGTGGAAAACGGTTGAAGATGCGATCAAAGATCTGCCTCCACCTTCTGGAACGGAAATAGGTAAGTGTGGACCCCCACTTGATCTGCATTTTGGCAGGAACCCGACTAAGCTTAGCAGGCAAAGATACAGGATGGTGCCTAAAGGAGGGAATCGATTTGATTTGCAGAAAAATGCGCCACATATAACACCTAAATGCTGGATCAGAAAAAAAACTGGTGGCACTGATTTGTTTGGCAGATTGTGGTGGGAGAGGCCTTCGGTGACGATTCGAACTGAATTTTTCAAACCGGAAAAAGGCCGCTATCTACACCCGCAGCAGCATCGACCGATTACGCATCGCGAGGCAGCCAGATTAATGGGATTTCCGGACGACTTCATTTTTCTAGGAACAAAAATTGAGATTGCTCGCCAGATAGGCAATGCTGTTCCTCCTGACCTAGCCGGTGCGGTTGCAAAGACAGTGGCAATACTTCTCAATAAACGACGCCGTAGGGCGGCGTAATCGGATAATTAAATTGCCCAGGCGATCAAACCAGTCAGATCCAGAGAAATTAAGAACACAGTTGGTAGATTTGCTCACCGATTTTGAGCATAGAATCGCGAGCGATGATCTTCGTGCACAGGTTAAAGACCTTATTCCTGCTTATCACCTATTGAGAGATCTGGGTAGCTCATTGATCCCAGGTGACGTTGCTGCTGCGAGGGATAGAATTCTTCATTATTTGACTACATATCCCCATACTGTCATCGGTGGTGAAGAATTGATGGTGGTGGCAGGAATTAGTGAATGGGCTCGTAGAGTCCGAGAACTGAGAGTTCAACATGGATGGCCGATTATTACAGGGGTCAGTGTTCACGAGATGGTACAGGAAGAAAGCCTGTTGGATAACGAAGTCATGGTTAATATGGCACCTGATGACTATATGTTGTTGGATATAACGCCTGATCGAGACGCTGCGTACCGATGGAATATCGCAAATGATATTCGCAAGGAAGCCGGCGTTGGTGTAAGGGAAAAGATACTTAAATATTTACGCGAGAATGTCGGGCATATTGTAACTGGCGAAGAACTCCGCTACGTGGCGAACAATAAAACAGAATGGGCCAGACGGATTAGAGAATTACGAACAGAAGATGGTTGGCCGGTAGTCACAAAGCAAACGGGTATGCCGGAACTACCGGTTGGGACCTATGTGCTTGAAATGGATAGGCAGTCACACGTGCATGATCGAAAAATCCCTGATGCGGTCAGGCGAACAGTTTTGCAGCGGGACGGTTATAAGTGCCAAATGGACGGGTGTGGATGGCATATTGATGAATATAATCGGGCTGATCCCCGCATACTTGAGTTGCATCACAAAAAACACCACGCAGCCGGCGGTGAAAATACTGCCGAAAATCTTATTACTCTATGTAATAGCTGTCATGACAGAGTTCATGCGGATCATGTTGAACTGAAATAATGGTTATGTGGATTGCAATGTGTCGGATACGCTGACCCCCGAGCAAAGGCGGCGGTGTATGTCCAATGTTAAGGGGAAAAATACCGGGCTGGAATTACTTATTCGTAAAGCACTTTTTGCGAAAGGCTTCCGTTATAAACTTCACGACAAAAGCCTGCCTGGAAAACCTGACTTGGTCTTCCCGAAATATAATGCAGTGATTTTTATACATGGTTGCTTTTGGCACGGACATGATTGCCATTTGTTCAAGTGGCCATCAACCAGACAAGATTTTTGGAAAAATAAAATAAATCGGAATATGGATGTTGATGTGCGTAATTACAGGCAACTTAAAGATAAGGGGTGGTGGGTTCTGACGATATGGGGCTGTGCAATTAAAGGGAAATATAACCTAGGTGTGCAGGAAGTAACGGACCGGGCAGCATACTGGCTTAAGTATGGTATGAGAGATGTAGTAATCAAAGGGCGCGAGTAGCGGCACCTTCCACCGGAAAGTCCGGCTCAACAAAGCGACGTTGCCCGGCGACCGTCTGGGTTGGAAACAGCAAACGCCCCAGATCCCCCTCACTCAGGCGGTTGGGAATCGGCCAGTCGAGTCTCGCTTGTTGGGTCCGGTTCAGGTACTTCACCAACGTGCCATAGCCAATATTCAGGGCACTGGCGATACCGCGATAGGTAATCTCGCTTCATAGCGAAGCCGCAGAATGTCTCTGATTTTGCGCATTGATAACCTCTTTTTTACCACTGCTATTTTCTCCACCTGAAAAAGTTCGGAAGGATAGCAGTCACTAAGTTAAATTAACGCGTTAGGAAGGATTCTGGAACTATCCGATTATCGATTCTGGAGATCCGGAAAAAGTGAACGGATAAAACCAGAATCGATAATCGGATAGTTCCAGAATGGGTGATCGGTTTAAACCAGAATCAGTGATCGGAATGGGCCAGAATATGCAATTATCGGCAGCGATATCAAAACGGTTCAGTATGGTTGGCCGTTGGGTATACCGGTTGTCAGGAAACTGGAGCAGGGCCTTTGGGAAATTAGATCGAGGCTTGATAAACGAATCGCACGCGTCCTGTGTACTGTTCAGGGCAATACCATGATATTGCTACACGGGTTTATTAAGAAATCACAAAAGATAGCGAAAGCAGACCTTGCTCTTGCCAGGCAGCGCAAGACAGGCTGGGGAAATAATATGGGCAAGCACATCGGTATCACATTGGATGATTTTCTTGATGAAGAAGGCATGCTTGCAGAAAAATAAGGCCCCGGCACAAATTGGGATACTTATCGGGAACCCTACGCTGGATAGCGCAAAAATATCCACGGCGAGCTTGAGGTCGCAAATTGCGACTTCAAGATTCGAGCCCCGTAGATATCAGGCAGCATGCTGTTTTTGTTCCTGCAACTGGTAGTATTCTTCAAAATGAACTGGCTATGGATAGCCGGTGTGGTCGCAAATTGCGACCACCGGTGTGTCTTGAACGTTTGGTCTATTAACCACGACTAAGGAGGCCACGGATGGCTGAGCATGATCAGGATGAATCTGCTGTTTCCATTGAGTCTATTTCTGAAACAATTCTGTTGCTGCGTGGTAAGAAAGTGATGTTGAGTACTCACCTGGCATCGCTGTACGACGTGGAACCCAAAATATTGGTTCAGAGTGTCAAAAGAAACCTGGAACGATTCCTGTCGGATTTTATGTTTCAGTTGACAAATCAGGAGTTTAACAACTTGAAGTCACAATTTGTGACTTCAAGTTGGGGTGGTGCCAGGCGGGTGCCACCGTATGCCTTCACTCAGGAGAATACTTTCCTCGAATCAGGAACTGGAGAAGAAACTTGATGAACTGGATTGCAAAGTCTCGAAAAATGATGCGGCCATAGCGGAGATTATCGATGCCATTCGCCAGCTCATGAGCCCGCCGGAACCAAAGGGCAAACGACCGATAGGGTTCGCACCCTGGCGGGGAAATTGATCAGTCGCATTGGAATAAAAAAGGTCCCGGTAATTACCGGGACCCATGTTGGTGGAGGCGGCGGGACAGCTTATCCAAACCTTTCGGAATGGGCTGGACTATACCTTCATCCTGTTGCCAGGATGCGGGGCGTGTTATTCACCGTGTAGTTTTACGGCAAATCCTAGTGCCGGCTCTGTTCATTTGAACTCAGCCGGTCTATGAGTCTC
>JAADIL010000106.1 GCA_013151355.1 Gammaproteobacteria bacterium | reverse complement strand
TCTGCTATTCAGGCTGAGCTTCCAGGATACTCATATTGCTTTCGGTGGAAACCACATTTGTCAGCGTAAATCCTGCTGCCTCAAACAAGGCGGCGTACTCGTCACAGGTACGTTCGAGGCCACCCACCATAACCATCATGTCGATGTCATAGAATTTTCCGGGAGAAAGTGCGTTGCCACGTTCGATAATAGTTTCAGCCAGCAACAGTTTCATTCCCTTGTCCATGGACTTGCGGCAGTTTTTGAGTATTTGAACAGATTTTTCGTCATCCCAATCATGAATGATACGACGTAACAGGAAAACGTCGGCTCCTGCAGGAACTTCTGAAAAGAAATCTCCTGCGATTATTTCACAACGCGATCCAAGCCCGGCATCTTCAATGCCTGTTCTGGCCTGATTTGTTACCTTTTTAGTATCATACAATACACCCTGCAAATGGGTATTTTTCTGCAATATGGCACGCAGCAAACTACCGTAACCTCCGCCTACATCAATGACCTTGTGTGCATCGCCAAAATCGTATGCATCGACAATCGCCTGAGTGAAATTATCTGTGGCTGCCATTGCTTTGTTGAATACCGTGGCTGCATCAGAGTCATGTTTGAGATAGTCAAACAATCCCTCATTGTAAGCGATGTTAAATGCTGTATCGCCTGTGCAAACCGTGTTGTAAAGTTTATTCCAGCTACTCCTGTGCCATTCCTCACCACGCAAAACCAACCAGGGTTGCATCGATCCGGGTGCATCACTGCGCAGTAATTCAGCGGTGGGTGTCATATGAAAACGTCCCTGCTCGTCCTCTTGAAAAACGCCCACACTTGCCACTGTTCGAAGCACACGGTAAAGCGATCGTGCATGAGTAGATGTCTCGCGAGCGAGCACTTCTGCCGTTTCGGGTGATTGCGACAGACGGTCTGCAATGAGCAGTTTGGCAATCACTTGAAGACAGCGGCTGACCGCTTCGCCCATTATAAAAGTTTCAAGTGCTTTGTCAGGCGCCATTGAGGCGAAAGGATTGTTGGCTTCAGAAGTATCATTCATGATTTTTTAGTCCTTTATTTATAATGTTTATGGCAATTTCCAATAACCGGGCCATGCCGTAGCAAACAGGGTAATTCAGGCACATCAATTTTTGTTTACGGTTTTTTCGGGATTGTGGCGTAACAACAAGATGCGGCCTGCGGAAAGTGGCCAGTTTTTTTCGGGGGGGCTCGCCGCCAGATCGACAGCAGCAATCCATCATTCGCGCGCCTTTCCGCATATCGTTTTCTGGCTCGTTGAACTCGACAATACCCCTCCCTGACAGGACACTATAACCTATAGCACAAGGAAAATAAAAGCCTTGTTCCATATGAAATAAATCTGAACAGAGGGGGTATTTCCAGGATCAGTCATTACATATTTTTCCGCATATCGTACATGAATACCCTGTTTTTACAGGAATAAAAACGAATGTATTTGCAGATATGTCCATCGCGAACAGGTTTTTCGGAAATAAATTATGGATCATTTTCTGCGAATTATCCGGGAAACCTGTCTGCGACAGGAATACCAAAAACAGGCATTAAATAACTATGAACCATTGTCAAAAAAACTGAAGCGCTTATTCTATCGCAGAAAAAAGCGAAAAAATAATGAAGGGTTGAAAGAAAATGGGTAAGGAACATGCACGTAATAACTTCCCGGTTTAGCACCCGGGTTTAGTGCGTATTCGTGCGCCCTGATTGAACAAACAAATACGGACCAAATCAGAGCGCCACTTATAGTAAGGGCGTGCACACAATAAGATCCCCAAGTTATTTAATTTCCATTTCCTGGCAAAAGGTATTGTTTTTCTCGACACACAGAAAACCTGATTTCCGATGCTGCCCAGAGTTTAAGCCGAATCAGCACCGGAGAAAAACAAGCATTAATCTTTATGCCGGACCTTCACTTGCACGTTATTAAAAGCGACCTGATAGAAAAATGACCATACTGGCGGTACGCTGGTGTTCATATCCGGTCCTGGCATATCGTGGAAAGCCAGATGGAAAACCAGATCGTCCGGGTATGTCTGACCTTCAGAACCACGCGTCATGTCGTAAACCTCACCCGAAGTAGTACGTACTGCGCCGTTGGCATCACGTATCCCTTCAGAGAGCATGGTATGGCCGATCCACATGGGCGCCGGGCCATCAAACGGGTTATCAAAGGGTTCACCATTAAGGGTAACTTTTACCGGACCCCAGGTGGCAAGCAGGTTAAACACGGTGGGTACCAACGGTGCGCCCGCGCCGGTATCACCATGCAGGTAGACGTTGGTGGTTATCGGGTCACCTTCAACCATCGTTATTGTATCCCTGGATGATCCTATACGCGCTCCAGTAGGATGATTCGGTGGCATAAACATTGTTTGCTGGAATGTCCAGTAACCATATTCATCTTCCCACTCAGCGTTGATACTGCCGGTGTTGGCAACAGGATCGACATTTATTCTGGCTTTACCTTCAGTAGTACGAATAGCGCTGCCTGCCCAATTGAACCCGTCGACGGGTTCGGCCGGCACACCGTTAACACTGTTTACAACGGGCCCCATAAGCTGGCGAATAAGTACTGGCTCACTGGCCTTGATGGAAATGTACGTACCGTTTTTTTCTTTATCGTCGGCTCCGGCGCTGACGGCCCATAGTGCAATAACGAGTCCGCCGATGAGAATGCCGGGATATATTTGATGTTTCATTGTATTTCCTTTTTTTCGTAATGATCATCATGATCGTAACTATGGTTGCTGGCATATAAATAAAACAAGCCAGTTGTTCACTACAGGTGCTTTTTATTGATCTCCTTTTGCGTATTTAAAACCAATAGAAACCGGGACAGGATAACGCCATAATTTATTTGGGTTACCAGTCAGGCCGCATGTCGCAAAATATTTTGTGGCGTATTCGTTACCGAATCAATGCGGTAATCTCCCAGCCATACCGAGGGGTTCCCCAGAGTTTTACCTGATAAATTAAGCATTGAGATGAAACAACTAATTAGTGGTACCGTTTATTTCAGGCTTTATCAGACCATGCTCCAGGACGCCCCGAACACCTGAATTTCAAGCGCCAGGGACATAGGGACCTGCCCATTCCTTATTATCAAGCAGAGAAAAAATGATGGCGGGCTTTGCCATCAACGATATGAATGTTGTGGATGCATAAACGTATTGATGACTCAGAAATGGGAATTGAATAACTTGGGGACACGCACGTAATAACATCCCGATCTGGCGCTCATATTTAGTCTGTATTCGCCTAAAGCG
The DNA here is from genome assembly GCA_013151355.1 of Gammaproteobacteria bacterium. Taxonomy (GTDB): domain Bacteria; phylum Pseudomonadota; class Gammaproteobacteria; order SZUA-152; family SZUA-152; genus SZUA-152. The sequence goes on along the minus strand of JAADIL010000106.1, from coordinate 8,063 downwards.
CCTACTGTTGGTGTTCGTTCTGACTGAACAAAAGTGCAGGAATAGTTGTTCTATTTCGAGCTTTTGTGATTGAAAACAGGCGAAGACAGGCTGAAGCTGACGACGGCATGGATACAGGAGGTAGAGCGACTCAGGAGACAGCGTCAGGATGAAAAACAGGGAAGTACATGCACGTTCCCGGGTCAAGACACTCACTATGGACCTTTAATGTGAATTAAGCGCCAGAACACCCTCGTTCTGAAAAAACAATGAGTATTTAACGCAAAGATCGCAAAGGCGCAAAGAACGCAAAGAACGCAAAGTTGATTTTTTTCTTTGCATCATCTGCGTCTTTGCGACCTTTGCGTTTATAACACGTCATTTGTCAGCGCCACTACATACAGCCTTCTGATGTACTAATGGGGTACTTGTCCCGTGGCTTAAACGCCTGGATTCCGGCTAAAAATATGCCGGAATGACTGTGTTTTCAGTAAAAATCGCTAACGAAGCGATTTAGCACTTAATTCACATTTCAGCCCATAGTGAGCGTCTCATGCTCATCTTTTTTTGTTTTCCTTTGCCAGATATGTTCACAGATGGCAGAAGACGCTTAAGCCTCACATACCTGGCTTACGGGATCCATTTCCATGTATGTAACAAATTCATGCACATCCGCTATTTTTTCCCCGGAAGATGTCAGGATCGAGTGAAATCTACCGTATAAGTGATTCATATTTATACGGTTCCTCAGATAAGGAATGCGAATACATTCCCGATTAGTCAAAAGATACTTTCTGTTGGAAAATTTTGGATAGATTTTCCGCTCGGACAGAATTTTTCCCAGCGGTCTGTTTGAATGAATCAGGGCTTCTCTTAAATCCAAAGGCAGATTTTCCAAATAGATTTCAATGAATGCAGCTATATATGCCGTTCCTTTATCGTCATGTAACACGATGCATCGATTGAGGATGTTGTCAGGAGAAACCTCCTGGAACACCTTGGTAATGGAGAGCGTACATTTTCTTAATCGTGAAATCCTTAGCGTCATGTAGTCATCGTGGTCAAGCAACGTACTGTACACTGTAGGAAGTTGTGATTGAGTAATGTATTTGGCATGACTGAGGTCTATATATTGGTTGAGCATTTTTGGTCCTCTCTAACATTCAAGTCAATATCCCTTCGGACTTTCGCAAATTCCAGTTTCAGCGCCCTGGTGTTTGAAGACCCTGACATTTCGCCGGGGAGGTGTGTCAAAATAACGTGAACATATGAGGGTTCAGTCGCACACTCGGCAAAGCGTTCGAACGCAGGAATATGTCGATATTTCAAGGTCGAATAACGATGCTGAGCGGGATGAATGGATGGCCAGATATTCATGTTTATTGATACTCTTCCGTAAGTTGGTGTCTGCGGTGTGCCCGCATAGAGATGTGACTATTTGCGAGGGACAAACAGCAACGATATCCCCCGAAAGTCCTTCTTCCCTTAGTTGCTGTGCAGCCGCAATTGCGGCGCCGGAAGATGGACCGACAGGCTCTCCGATGACTCCCAGGATAGAAGCTGCCGTATCCCACGCTTTCTGCGACGGAACGGAAATAATTTTGTCAACATCCCTGGGATCAAACAGTTGTGTTTTCATCGGTGGAGCCAAACCTGGAATATTGTGTGGCTCCCATGCACCACCTTGCAAAACAGGAGCTTCGGCAGGTTCCACTGCATATATCTTTATTCCAAACTTGCGTAGTGATCTGGATATGCCCATAACAGAGGCCGCAGTTCCGGCGGGAACGATAACCGCAGAAATATCGGCATGCTGCTTCAGGAGCTCTTCCCCTATCGAATAGTAGTGCGGTATAAACGCCGGATCGTTTAGTTGCTCTATCACTTTGCAGGTTGGATCATCCTGAAATTCTTTTATTACAGCCTTTACCTGACCTGGCTCGGCAGTAATCACGGTAGAACCAAGCCATTTTATGTATCGGGTCAGGTTTTCCGATGTTCCATCAGGGACAACCACGGTTGAGTTACAGCCGATTTGTCGGGCTGCCCACGCGACACTTACACCAGCGCTACCTGCGGTCAGAATCGCAAGGTGGGTTTTTTGGGTGATGGATTTATCGCGAAACAGGGAAAATATCTGGTTTGGTATGCTTCTGTGTTTTATAGACAATGAAGGATTGTTGTACTCAATCTTCAGATAGAGTTGAGGCATAAATGACTGGGCTGAGATTAATGGTGTCATGATTCAGCCCAAACCAATCCAGAAGTCGACATTGGTTATTTCAATCAGGCGTGGAAGTTTGACGCCATTACTCTCTGCCATTTTTTCCTGCTGGAGTTTCTTGATTGTGGCCGCTGCGATTTGGCGGATTTTTGGATATACCGCCAATCGCTGTTCAAGTGATTTTCGGATTGACTCAATCGTTTTTTCCGGATCCCCGGTGGGAGACACCCATAATTCGATTTGTTCCGCACCATTGTCGTCCGAATATTTGACAATCAGGGAGGTCTCAACAGTATCCATCGTGTCCACAATATTGAAGATCAGATCCGGGAAAACTGTCTGTCCGAGCACTTTTAGCTGATGGTCAATCCTTCCTATGATTGCTCCGATCCGTGGTGTTCGCCGACCACATTCACAGGGCTCATAATCCATCCACGCCGATATATCCCCCGTACCGTAGCGAACGGCAATGAACCCTCGTGGCACAGTAAGAGATGTAACGACAATTTCGCCAGGCTCTCCTGTTTTGGAAGGTAAACCGGTGGCCGGATCAATCAGCTCGACAAAAACGGCGTCATCATTGATATGAAAACCGTTATGGTAACGACATTCATGCCCAATCGAACCAACTTCACTGCACCCATATTCGTTTAATGCGTCTTTCAGTCCCCAAAGCCGCATCACTTTTTTTGTTACGGGTGTCGGCTCATTGTGTCCGTCAAAAGAAACACCGGCACCGAAATAGGCGTAGTCCGGCAATAGTTCAGGGGCTGGAAAATCATCACCTAATTCATTGGCAATATTCAGCATAATATTCGGATTTCCAGCGACAAATTTCGGTTGATGATATTTAATCACCTCCAATATTCGTTTTGTTCGCTGTGGTGAGCACCGGAAAGTGCCAATTCCTGTCTTTTTTGCTGCCTGCCACACCAGAGGACCCAGTGTAAACATGTCGTTGTTGCTGAGTAATTGCAGAAGTTTATCGCCCGGCACAGCACCGAGTTCACTAAATACTCTACTCACACAATCAACCCATATTTGTTCCTGAAGTCGGTGGACGGGAAGATCTACAGGGCGACCCGTAGTCCCTGACGAGCTAACGGCATCGGTAAAGTCACCATACTCTATCAAGGTATCCCAGTTGTCGGAGATATCCCGCTTGCGGATAACGGGCAGAGCATGGTACTGCCGGGCATCAAGCAGAGACAAAGCTTCATTCAGATTCATAACCCAATGTTGCTGGTAATATTTTCGCTTCCAGGCTTGCTCCAGTACGGTATTCAATCTTGATGTTGGATACATGACATAAATTTCCTTTTCGTAATTATAAAGCGCTTAAAGCTTCCGAAGCAGCCTGTTGCTGCAAGCTTCAAACGTCCAGCCAAACGACGGTGGAATACCCCGAAGGAGATTTCGATAATGAATGCCAGGAAGCGTGTTGCTTCCGGAATCGAATGACGGGAGGTATCGGAATAGATTTGCTTGAGAATTGTGATGGCCACACGTTAACTCAAGGGCGTTATTTCGGTGGAAGCAATCGAAGCAGCGCGCAAACTCAAACTTGACGTTTTCGCTGATGTAATCGTGAATACCGACAAGCAGTTCGGCAGCACTCAATTGGCGTTTAATACAACGCACGATATTGATGTCCATATGCTTAACTCCATTAATCTGACGTCCGTGTGACTTCCATTAACTGACGTCCGTGTAATTTCCATTAACTGACGTCCATGTTGTTTCCACTAGCTGATATCCATATGCTCATCCATTAGCTGATATCTATCGGTTTATTTATTGACTGGCATCCACACATTCGTGTATTTATCTTAAGAGGGATATGCCTTCCCTGATTCCCTGGTTATTTATGTTACATGAACGCGCAGTATTCGTGTGCATAAAAAACTGGCCGCTGGCGAATGATCGTTTGTGTAGATGAATGTGCCGGAAAATTCACTTTACTATTTGATCAACACCATACCTGAATATATCGTCCCTGTTATCGAACCATACTACATTGAAACGTGCGTATTTTGCAAGAGGGACACATCTGTGTTACCGCTTGCACAGTCGCTATATGAGGTTATGAATTATACATAGTCGCTATCGTAAGGCCACAATTTTATTGTAAAACAGGTATGTGAACGTCGACATATTCCGAAAGATATTTTTGGCCTCACAGTGTAGAGGGGGCGGTGAAATCAGATGAGTATAAAATACACAAACTTTCCGTCAAATTATGGGCAATGGACCGAGACGGGCAGAATGTGGCGTGTGCCTTTTTTTGGAAAATTTTATGATATCAATATGATGTCATGCCGGGTTGCTCGAACCGGCTCTTGATATGCATCTACGCCGTCTTGTCCCGGGACAAAAATCAGGCTCTGGCTCCCGCTAAAACTGGCACATCTGTCACAAAACAGGTTTCCCCGTCTCTTTTATTTGTGGAAAAACCACATCTATGAACTGTTCCCGGGCGATGTGATCCAGTTTACGTGGGGCTTCCAGAAGACCCGGGATTGTCAGGAATAATCCAGACGCTGACTGTCGGGTTCTGGATAATTTGATGTGATAAAAAAAGTAGCTCACCTCAAAAGTGCTGGCTGGCTTCTGTTCGTGTACCACTGATTACAAATTTTATCCAATGATCGCTTTCCGTATGTAAAAGCTGTTCGTCTCTATTACCTCTCTACAGGGCCATAGCCGAATTGTGATTGCCGCCCCAACTTTGCTCTGTCAGCGCAGGAAACCTGTATCCCTCGCTGCCATTCGTGCATATTTTTCCACACACTTTACATGAATTCCCTGTTTTTACGGGAATAAAAACTGATGCGCCTGCGGACATATCCGCGGCATTTTAGATTCAGGTACAAATAACTTTCAAAACCATCGCCTGATAATGATGTCAATTCATCACGGTGCCCGGCGATATTTCGAAAAAATATTATTGGCGCTTCTCTGAATTTATCAAAACCTTCGCAAAATTTATTGTGTAGATCTTTTTTCAAAATTCCGTATACATTCAGTCAGGTTTAATTCAGATGACCAGGAGGACAAAAAATCAGCTTTAATCCCGGGGGGAGGCAACCGAATTCATGACTGCTTTTGAATTAGTGGTAATGCGCATGGTCCAGGACACAATCACCTTTCTGGCGTAAAAATATTGTTGATCCAGGGGAGGTTCAATGAACAAGGCCGCACTGCCATGCCGAAGCGCCGGGCATTGGTGCCTGCAATTTTTCAGGCACAACAGTATGGCCTTATTCATCGAGCCTCCTCCCGGGGAATCCCTCAACTAAATTATCTTCATAAAAAAATAAAATGCCGTTATTTTTGAACGAGGCACAAGGAGCGTGCACGACATTGTACAATGGCCAATGGGGACAGCATTCAAAATCTGTTGCCGGGCAAACCAACAGAGTGTGTGCGCCGCGAAAAATAACCGCCAGTTTACAGAAGCCATACTACAATTAGCCAGAACAACACCGCATAAGGAAATCACGTGGGGGAAACCTGAATATTTTGACATCGTATTTGTGCAAACTACAACCAGTGGTTCGTCAGAGGAATGCGAGGTCAACGATTTGAGACGCTCCGTCTCTCACCTGAAACGCTTGCTGTTGGCACAAAGGACCAGAGCCATTTGCTTCGAAGCACGCTTTGCCGTGAACGCTTGCAGGCCAACTGAACCTTGACTCATCACTTTGACAGAGTACTTGCCAGGTAATTTCAGTATCCCGTTCATTAAAAATACTCTGGTGTAACACTAACCATCGGCAGTACAGCCATCCCGGCGAGCTGGAGAAACCCGGTGCTGCACCGAGCACCCTGTTTCCCGGGAATCAGGCCCGGTGTGCTGAAAAAGCGATGGTCTCGATCATTATCAAAGAGATAACAACATACCCGTAGTGTTTTTTCTGGCGGCCGGGAAAATACCTGAACCAATTAATGGTTTTTGGGTATTGCCCCTGTACCAGACTCAATCTTGCCGCCCCCGGTGGCCTGGCACAGGCAAGGGGAACCCGGGTAAAACAGCTGAGCCCCATCCCCCCAATCCGCTTTGCGTATCCTGGTATCCAGCGGTATGCTGTACGGATACATAGTATTGAAAGGGCGCACATCATATCACCACACCTGCGGCAAGGATTATCCCACCGGGACTGGAAGCTCGTCATTACCCACACCACCAACCGAAATTGGCTGAAAAGTGGGGAATAGGAGCCAAAAATTTTCAGGGGCAACGAAATTTTGCATGACAGAGGAACAAACAGCAGCTCAATAAGCATGGACTTGAAGAGAAAGGGCTTTTATTCTTCCCTCCTGTACTCGCAACCACGCATCATGGTACAAGCAAGGTGAACACGCCTGTATCAACAGCCTCACGCAGGGCAATCGCATAACAGTAATGCGATAATACCCGCTGGTAACTTGCCGGGACACCGCCGGGCGCTGGACAAATACAACACCTGCACACAGGGACCGCTTTAACCCGGTTTGTATCGTACCACCACCGCCAAAGAGCCAATAGTCAAACCAGTGACTACTCATAATGCAACCAGGGTTAAAGTATTGGAGATACAAAATAATGATAGCAGCAAAACTAAAGCCAGCGACTATTTTAAGCTCAACAATTTTATTCGCCGCACTTGGAGCTGTCGTTGCAGTCATCTTTTTGCCACAGACACATGCAAAAGACAGCAAACTGCGTGTAATGCCCGTTGAGGTCACGGTTATAAAAGAACGACCAGTGCGTATATGGAAAAAATTTTCAGGGCGCCTGACCGCAGTAGACTTTGTCGAAATAAGGCCACAGGCATCAGGCCTCATCACTGACATCAGATTTAAAGGTGGGCAACTCGTCAACAAGAAAGATATTTTATATGTTATTGATCCACGCCCGTACAAAGTTGCGGTCACGAAAGCGAAAGCAGACCTTGTTACTGCACTCAATCGGCATGATCTTGCCGAAAAAGAGTACAAGAGAGCCAAAGACCTGATCGAAACCAAAATGATCTCCCAACGTATTTATGATGAACGCGCCAACGCCAGGCTGGTTGCCGAGTCAACAGCCAACAGTGCCAGAGCACAATTATCACAAGCGAAAATCAACCTGAATTATGCGTATGTAAGGGCACCTGTTTCCGGTCGCATCAGTCGCACAGAAGTCACCACAGGAAATCTGGTTTCTGCCGGCCCCAATGCTCCATTGTTAACGTCGATTGTATCTAATGAAAACATCTATGCTGACTTTGAAGTTGACGAGCAAACTTACCTGCGATACATGCAAGGCCATTCATTCAATGAATCGGCAACACATAAAATCCCCGTCGAACTGCGCTTGCAAGACAATGAAACTGTGTACAAGGGAGAAGTTTATGCTTTCGATAATCGTATAGATCCCGCCTCTGGAACAATTCGTGCCCGCGCTATTTTCGACAACCCTCAAGGAAAGTTATTACCCGGCATGTATGCACGCATGAGACTTGGCAGTCCCACCAGGGAAAACAGGATTTTATTGAGCGAGCGCGCAATTGGCACAGATCAGAACCGTAAATTTGTTTACGTTGTTAATGGTAAAAACAAAACAACCTATCGTGAAGTAAAGCTTAGTGACAGTATTGATGGAAATCGTATCATACACTCTGGCCTCAAGATCGGGGACAAAGTCATCGTACGTGGACTAATACGAATTCGGCCTGACATGCTCGTCGAACCAAAAGTGGTACAAGATACTTCCGAAACAGACAACCCGGTTTCTCGCTCCTGACATATCTGACATTCGTACTGGATGCCACCGACAAATTCTGTCCACTATCAGCATATATTTCCAGGTATTTTTCGCCAAAAAATTTTCACCCAG
>JAADIL010000007.1 GCA_013151355.1 Gammaproteobacteria bacterium | reverse complement strand
CATCCATGCTCACGCCCCTTACCTACATCCCTGTAGGCAATCAGAACGAACAAATACAGACTAAATATGAGCGCCAGATCGGGATGTTATTACGTGCACGTCCCTAACAGAATGATTTAGTCCTCAATTCACGTTTAGTCCTTATCGCACTTTTTTCCGGGTGCTTTTTTTGGTTTTTTGTCTTTGCTCTTTGGTTTGGCTTTTAACTTGCTGCGTTTTTCTGATTTTTTGTCAGCCGCTACAGGTTTGCCATCTGCGTTTATCCGGGAAATTTTTAATGCCTGTCCTGCTACCCGGACTTTAATCAGATCCTGAAAGACTTCTTTGGGCATACCTTCGGGCAGGTCCACATAGCTGAAGTCGTCATGGATTTTAATGTGGCCGATGTGTTTACCGTCAAGCCCGGCTTCATTGGCTATGGCTCCGACAATGTTACCCGGTTGTACGTCGTGGTTGTGGCCGACTTCAATGCGGAAACGTTCCAGACCCTCAGCGGGCGGCATTTCTTTTTTCGGTGCGCGTTCTTTGCGCGGGCGAATTTTGGCTTCGCTGCGATCTCTGTTGTTATGTTGGTTGTCACGCTCTCGCTTGTTGCCGCGGTGATCACCGCGTTTGTTGGCAGCAGGTCGATCATCTCTGTCCCAATTATCACGAGACTGACGCTGTGGTTTGTTTTGTAACAATAACGGTGTGTCGCCCTGTAGCAGGTGCGCCAGTGCAGCGGCAATTTCCAGTGCGGGCACATTGTGCTCTTGCTGGTATTGTTCAATGAGCTGATAAAAGATACCCATCTCTTCGGTAGCCAGAGTGTCGGTGATGCGCTGTTTGAATTTGTCGATACGTTTGTCGTTGATGATTTCCGTTGACGGCAATTCCATGCGTTCGATTTTTTTCCGGGTAGCCTGTTCAATGGAGTACAACAGGCGTTTTTCACGCGGAGCAACAAACAGGATGGCATCACCCTGACGACCGGCACGACCGGTACGACCAATACGATGCACGTAGGCTTCGGTGTCATAGGGGATATCGTAATTAACGACGTGGCTGATGCGTTCCACATCCAGTCCACGGGCGGCAACGTCAGTGGCAACCAGAATGTCCAGTTTGCCTTTTTTCAGATTATTGATGGTGCGTTCACGCAGGTTTTGCTGGATATCACCATTGATGGCGGCAGCAGCATAACCACGGGCAGACAGTTTTTCGGCCAGTTCCACGGTGGCGGTTTTGGTGCGCACAAAGACTATCATTGCATCGAAGGGTTCGGCTTCGCAGATACGCGTCAATGCATCGAGTTTGTGCATGCCGCTCACTGGCCAAAAACGCTGTCGAATAGTGTCAACCGTTGCCGTTTTGGCTTTGATGGTGATTTGTGCCGGGTTGTTTAAATGACGTGTGGCGATACGTCGAATCTGCGATGGCATGGTGGCGGAGAACAGGGCGATTTGTCGTTTTTCCGGTGTCTGTTCCAGTATCCATTCCACATCGTCAACAAAACCCATGCGCAGCATTTCGTCGGCTTCGTCCAGCACCATGGCACTGAGCTGGTCCAGTTTGAGGGTGCCACGACGCATGTGATCCATCACCCGGCCCGGTGTGCCGACCGCCACATGTACACCGCGTTGCAGGGCACGAATCTGGCCGCGATAATCCTGGCCACCATAAATCGGCAATACGTGAAAGCCTTTCAGATGTTTGGCGTACTTTTGAAAGGCTTCGGCCACCTGAATGGCCAGTTCGCGGGTGGGCGCCAGCACTAATACCTGCGGGTCTTTTTGTTTGAGATCAAGATTGGAGAGCAGTGGCAGGGCAAATGCGGCGGTTTTGCCAGTACCGGTTTGCGCCTGGCCGAGTACGTCTCTGCCTTCCAGCAGCAGGGGGATGGTTTCTGCCTGAATGGGCGAGGGGCTTTCGTAGCCTACTTCGTCCAGGGCTTTAAGAATGGGTTTGCTCAGCGCCAGTTGATCGAACGCGGTTACCGTGTCGGTAGTCATGTGTTGTTTGCCTGTACTTTTGAATGATTGAATGCGAGAGAAGCTCGCTTTTCATCAAAAAAGTAAGAGCCAGAATCCGCGGAAATACCTGTGTCGTTCCCATCCCATGGATGCTGCCGGGCGAAGCCGGGAACGGGGAGGGCGCGTAGTGTACAGGCTTACGCTTCGTGGCGCACACTTTTTGTACAGAAAGTATGTGTTGGTGGCACTCAGGCAAAAAGTGCTGATTCAGCCTCTTTTCTCCTTTGCCCTATCTGCCCGTCTGGCGTTTATCTGCCTCAATCTGGCGCTCATAGGCAATTTCTTTACGACGCAGTTGTTCCTGGACATCAATTTCGCTTTGCAGCAAAAAGACAATGGGCGCACGCTGGAAGATCAACCGCTCATCCATGCGCAAGCGCATAATACGCAAATCATTTTTGTCGGCCATGGCTTTGACGCGAGGGATGTTGTCAATGTAACCAATCTGATAATAAACCCGCCCGTTGGGCTTGAGATGCTGCCGCACTTGCGCAAAAAAGCGTTCGTGTATTTCCCACCAGAATTGCGTGTACTGATTGGAGGGATAATCGATATTAAACAGGATGACATCAAAACGCTCGTCGGGTTTGATGGGGGAAAACAGATCGCCGGGGGGGCGCACGTCAATTTTGTCCTGCAAGCCGAATCGCCGGACGTTAAGTTTGGCGGTTTCCACTGATTTGGCAGAGATATCGGTGGCAACGATATGATCACTGATTTCAGCAGCAAAAATCGCCTGCACACCCGAACCGGTGCCGATATCAAGCACGCTCTCTCCCGGTTTGATTTCCCAATGTGATAAAAGATACACACTCTGTATGGAAGGACGGGTAACACCTTTGGGCACCAGAAAGGCGTGATCATTGACCATAAGCGTACCGTACCCGGGGTTTTCCGGGGTCGGTTCAAAATATTCCAGTGCGTAGGGAGTTCCGGTTGGCGGTGCTTTGAGTCCACTCCTGGCTTTTGGGGTGGCTGCCTGTTGCGTTGATTGTTGTTGTACAGGCTGGTGGTTTTTTTGTGGCGAGGGTTCGCAGCTGCTCACCATCAGTGCAATAACGACGACGCCAGGCAACAGCGTTTTGCGGAGAAAATTGTCAAAAGACATGGAGAGTTCCTTGCCGGGTCCTACATAAAAACGCGTCGGGCAACGCGTTTTTACCATCAGAAAACGTTTATTTTTTAGCGCCCGGTGGCTTGAAACCTTCTGGCAGGCTACCCATTTCACCGTCGTTGAAGAAAAAGCCCTGCATGTGTTTTTCGATAACCTCAACACTGGCAGGATCTGCGGTGGACAGGCCATTTTCATTGATAATCATGGTCAGGCGTTCCAGCCACTGGGTCCAGCCGGCTTTCGAAACATTTTCGAAAATGCGCTGCCCCAGTTCACCGGGGTGCGGCATGGTATCGAGCCCTTCGCCCTGCTGATTTGTGACTACACATTGCACCATTCTCGCCATGATTCTTTCCTCGGTCTGCATTTTCTGTCATTAACTAAAAGTGATGCCAATTATACCCGAGTGCAACGCCAGGTTGGTGCTTTTGTTGGCAAGACAAGTTGATGTGATCACGTCTGTTTGTCATCTCCGGGTTTTGTTTGCCCGTTACTCTGTTCATCAGGCATGGCCTCTTCAGCATTTTCTTCCGCTTCCAGCCGGTCCAGTTCAGCATCCAGTTCAGCTTCGGTTGGCGGTTCATATTCGCCATGGCCGGAATTATTGGTATCCTCATAATCATCGATATCACCATAACCGACATCGTCAGGCCTGGCTTTCTGTTCATTTTCCGGATCAGTGGCGACAGGTTCCGTACGGCTTTCTGCCGCCGTTGAAACCGAAGCTGTCGCTGTAGCCACTGTGACTCCGGCCTCTTTCGCTGTTGGAGGGGAGGCCGGGGTAACATCCCCCGCAATACTGTTTTCTTCCTCTTCCGGTTTGGCGTAAAACCGCGAAAACACCAAACCCAGCTCAAACAAAATCCACATCGGAATCGCCAACAAGGTTTGTGAAATAACATCCGGTGGCGTCAGTAACATGGCAAACACAAAGGCACCGACGTAAGGACGTTTGGCAGCAAGTTTCTCAGCAGTACTGATACCACTCCACACCACCAGGATAGTGGCAATAGGCACTTCAAATGCCAGACCAAAAGCAAAAAACATTTTGATGGCAAAATCGAGGTAATAGGTAATATCCGGCGTTACTGCTACACCTTCCGGGGCAATGCCGGTGAGAAAACCAAACACCAGCGGGAACACAACGTAATAGGCAAAAGCCATACCGGCATAAAACAAAATGGTGCTGGATAATAGCAGGGGGTAAACCAGTTTCTTTTCGTGTTGGTACAGTCCCGGCGCCATAAACCCCCATGCCTGATAAAGAATAAAAGGCACGGCAATAAAGATTGCCATCACCAGCGCCAGTTTAAAGGGGGTTAAAAAAGGTGATACCACTTGCGTGGCGATCATGCTGGTGCCTTCCGCCATGTGCCGCAATAATGGCTCCGCAAGATACGTGTACAGGTCATTGGCAAAGGCAAACAGGGCGAGAAACAATATGATGATGACCAGCACGATACGCATCAGACGGTCACGCAACTCCAGCAGATGCTGCACTAATGGCTGTTCGTTAGGTGGGGGGTATTGCTTTGGGTCAGTCATGTTTGTTGTTTGGGGGGGCTGCCTGCGGCAGTGTTGTCATTGTCGGCTGTTGGCGCGTCGTTGTTAATCGCCTTCACCGTATGTTCCTGCTTCTGCTCTGGCAATGTTTCTTGTGGCTCGCTTGCGGATGAAGACTGTTTTGAGGGCACTGCCCGCGGAACCGGTTTGCGGTCGTCCGGTTCTGTGGGGGTTTGTTCCAGAATGTCATGCAGAGACTGGATTTTGGTTTGCTCTTCCAGCAGACGCTTCAGTTCATCGGCCTTGTTCACTTCCAGGTTGATATCGGCCTGAACTGAACTCATAAAACGCCGTGCGCTGCCGATCCACTGACCCACTGTTCTCGCGACACCGGGCAAACGTTCAGGACCGATGACCACCAGGGCGACCACACCGATCAGTGCCATTTCCATGAAGCCTATATCGAACATAACGACGTTGTCCGTAAAATAAAAACACCCTCCAACGCAGAGATGTGAAGGCGTGAAGAACGCAAAGTTTTTTTATGGGCTTTCTCCGCATTCTTTGCGCCTTCGCGTCTTTGCGTTAGATCATAAGCATTCAAATCAGGCCTTGTCCTTTTCTTTTTCTTTGTTGGTGACGTCACCTTCAATAACATCACCTGCATCCCGGTTTAATTGCGTCGGCTCACCAGGTTTTTTTTCTTCCTCGCCCATCGCCGATTTAAAACCTTTGATGGCCGAACCCAGGTCACCACCCACATTACGCAGACGTTTGGCGCCAAACAACAGTAATACGATCACCAGAATAATTACTAACTGCCAGATACTGATACCCATTTTTTTCTCCGTTTTGCCCAGGTGGCGCTTTATCTTTCAACATTAAACAATGCGCCAGAATTAATGTTAACCAAATCCGGGAAGTCGCCCGCCACCCAGAATATGAATATGTAAGTGAAAAATTTCCTGCCCGCCACCGGGGCCTGTATTAATGATCGTCCGAAAACCATCATCCAGCCCATGCTCTTTTGCCAATCCTGGCAGCAAGCTCATCATGTGCGCCATTAACGCATCATGTGCAGCATTGATTTCGTTCAGGCTGGCAATATGTTCACGCGGCACAACCAACAAATGCACGTCGGCTTTTGGATAAAGATCCTTGAATACGACGATTTGATCATCTTCGTAGACTGTATCGGAAGGAATTTCCTTCGCCGCAATTTTACAAAACAGGCAATCGCTCATTTTTTATTTCCTCTACCGGCTTTTTCATCCAGACCAGACAAACCAAAACGCCGTGAAAGCTCGTCCAGTACTTGCTGCGGGCTCAGCCCCTGTTGGGCCAGTAGCACCAGGGTATGAAACCACAAATCTGCAATTTCATACACAATCTTGTCTGCATCGCCGTCCTTGGCGGCCATCACTGTTTCTGTGGCTTCTTCACCGACTTTTTTCAGGATTGCATCGAGCCCCTTGCTGTAAAGGCTGGCCACGTAAGAGCTGTCCGGCTCTGCGCCTTTGCGCGCCTCCAGCACATCTGCCAATTGTTGCAAAATCTCACTCATACATTTTTGCCTCTGAACAATACTCAGGCCAACATCATTCTGACCTGCAGGGTGGGCACCGCCCACCAATTACACTCTGTCCAAACCGTTGCTGGTAGGCAATGTCCACCCTACGGCTCATAAATGTCATCAGGGTCTTTGATGACCGTGTCCGTTTCAATCCACTGGCCATCCTGATATTGCCGATAAAAACAACGTTCACGACCTGTATGACAAGCGATACCACCTAACTGTTCTACGGATAACAACAGCACATCGGCGTCACAGTCGAGGCGCAGGCTTTTCAGTTTTTGTACATGGCCGGATTCTTCGCCCTTGCGCCATAACTTTTGTCGGGAGCGTGACCAGTAAATAGCGCGACCTTCATCTACGGTCAGTTGTAATGATTCACGGTTCATCCACGCCATCATTAACACTTTGCCACTTTGTGCGTCCTGTGCAATGGCGGGTACCAGGCCATCGGCGTCCCATTTAATTGTATCCAGCCAATCCATTACGGGGTTGTCCACGAAGCACAATCCAACGCAGAGGCGCAGAGGCGCAAAGAACGCAAAGTTTTTATTTTGGTTTTCTCTGCGTCTTCGCGTCTCTGCGCTGGATCGTAATTATTCACAACCGCACCTCCACACCTGCCGCCGCCATGGCACGCTTGGCTTCTTCAATACTGTGTTCGCCAAAATGAAAGATGCTTGCGGCCAGCACCGCATCGGCACGGCCTTCAGTCACACCTTCGGCAAGGTGTTTCAGTTCACCCACTCCGCCAGAGGCGATTACCGGCACGGTCACAGCGTCACTGACCGCGCGTGTCAGTTCCAGATCAAAACCAATTTTGGTGCCATCGCGGTCCATGCTGGTAAGCAGAATTTCGCCAGCGCCGTAATCCACCATTTTTTTCGCCCATTCGATGGCGTCAATGCCCGTGGGCTTGCGACCACCGTGGGTGAAAATTTCCCAGCGTTTGTTTTCGCCATTCCCTTGCGAAGAGTCACTCACGCACTTGGCGTCAATGGCCACGACAATACATTGTGAGCCAAACCTGTCTGCCGCCTCGCGCACAAATTCGGGATTAAACACCGCTGCGGTGTTGATGCCCACTTTATCCGCGCCCGCATTTAACATGCGGCGAATATCTTCCACGGTGCGAATGCCTCCACCCACCGTCAAGGGAATAAACACTTGCCCCGCCACTTCTTCCACCACATGCACCATGGTTTCACGGTTATCAGAGCTGGCGGTAATATCAAGAAAGGTGATTTCGTCCGCGCCCTGTTCGTCGTAACGTTTGGCCACTTCCACCGGATCACCGGCATCGCGGATATCCACGAATTGTACGCCTTTAACCACGCGGCCATTATCCACGTCGAGACAGGGAATAATGCGTTTTGCCAATCCCATCGTCGGACCTCTACTTTTCGTCAGCCAGATCGTCGGCCAACTTCTGGCCTTCCACAAAATCCAGCGTGCCTTCGTAAATCGCCCGACCGGTAATGGCACCCACGATGCCTTCTTCAGCCACCTTGCTCAACGCACGAATGTCATCAAGGTTGGTGATGCCACCGGAGGCAATAACCGGAATTCTAATCGCTTGCGCCAGCTTTACCGTGGACTCCACGTTGACACCATTCATCATGCCATCACGCGAGATATCCGTGTAAATAATGGCTTCCACACCGTCCTGCTCAAAGTGTTTGGCCATGTCGATCACGTCGTGGTGTGAGAGTTTGGACCAGCCATCAATGGCCACTTTACCGTCTTTTGCATCCAGGCCGATGATAATGTGGCCGGGGAAACTCAGGCAGATGTCTGATACAAAATGTGGTGCATTGACGGCTTTGGTGCCGATGATGACGTACTGCACACCGGCATCCAGATAAGTCTGAATGGTGTCTTCGTCACGAATGCCACCGCCGATTTGTACCGGTACGTCGGGAAAGGCTTCGACAATGTCATGCACGATGTTGGCATTCATGGGTTTGCCTTCAAAGGCACCGTTCAAATCTACCAGATGTAGCCGCCGCGCACCGGCCTCTACCCAGCGGCGCGCCATGGCTACGGGGTCATCGGAAAATACGGTGTCATCTTCCATGCGGCCTTGTTTGAGGCGCACACATTTGCCGTCTTTAAGATCGATTGCTGGAATTAATAACATTGTTATTTCTCGTTAAACACTTTGTTGAATCAGGGCATTATAAAATAATGCCGGTAGCTTATGCCTGCCCATCCCAGGTCACAAAATTAGCATACAGCTGCAAACCTGCCTGCGCGCTTTTTTCCGGGTGAAACTGCACGGCAAAAATATTCTCTTTGGCAATGGCAGCCACAAACGGGAAACCATACACCACTGAACCAGCCACCGGCTCCGGCCCCGCCGGTTGCACATAATAGCTGTGTACAAAGTAGAAGCGTGTGTCCGGCAGGATGTCTTTCCACATGGGATGTGGCATGGTCTGGTCCACCTGATTCCAGCCCATGTGTGGCACTTTAAGATGCTGGCCATTGAGGGGATCACGCAGATCGGTGCCAAAAGGCTCCACCGTACCGGAAAAAAGCCCCAGACATTCAACACCGCCATTTTCCGCACTGCATTCCAGCATGGCCTGCATACCCACGCATACACCCAGTAGCGGACGGCCACTGTCGGCAACCTGTTTCACGACCGTGTCCAGTTTCAGGCGTTTCAATTCACCCATGCAGTCGCGCATGGCACCCACACCGGGTAATACCACGCGGTCGGCGGCCAGAATCTGTCCGGCATCGGAAGTCACCACCACCTGATGGTCACCCGGTACATGCTCCAGCGCCTTGGCCACCGAGTGCAGGTTGCCCATGCCGTAGTCGATTACTGCAACAGTATTCATGATAACAATCGACTCTTACAGCTTGCCTTTGGTTGACGGCAGGATGTCGCCCATGCGGGCATCCACTTCCACCGCCATGCGCAGGGCACGGCCAAAGGCCTTGAAGATAGTTTCCGCAATGTGGTGCGAATTTTTACCACGCAGGTTGTCCACATGCAGAGTGACCTGGGCATGATTGATAAAGCCCTGAAAGAATTCCACCAGCAGATCCACGTCAAAATCACCCACACGCGCGCGCGGATACTCGGCATGGTGTTCCAGACCGGGTCGGCCGGAGAAATCGATGACTACGCGCGACAATGCCTCGTCCAGTGGCACATAGGCGTGGCCGTAACGGCGGATGCCTTTTTTGTCGCCCACGGCTTCAGCAAAGGCCTGGCCCAGGGTAATGCCCACATCTTCCACCGTGTGGTGGGCATCGATATGCAGATCGCCTTTGGCGGCGATATCCAGATCAATCATGCCGTGACGTGCCACCTGGTCCAGCATGTGGTCGAGGAAGGGCACGCCGGTATCCACCGTGCAGGTGCCTGTGCCATCGAGATTGATGCTGACTCTGACCTGAGTTTCCAGGGTGTCGCGTTTTATGGTGGCTTTACGATCAGCCATGGGTTTTTCTCCGGCACCGCTGGTGCTGTTTATCCGTTTTATTTGTTGAACCACGTAGCATAACGGCTAGTGCTGGTTGATTGAAGCAGAACCTCAAAACTCTGCACGCCATGAATACCGAAATTTTGTGATTCAATACACCCTCTGGACCCCGGCCTGCGCCGGAGTGACGGTGAAAATCATTTCCAGGCAAGCACCAGGGTCATTAAGTTAAACCGGATTTTCTATTTGCCACAGGTTGATGGTGAGCTTGCGAACTCCAACAATATCAGCAGCGTTGGGGTTCGCAAGCTCACCACCAACCTACGCTATACGATTATTTGATCGTCCGGGACAACGCCCGCAAAAAAGCAGCATTTTCTTCCGCTGTGCCCACCGTAACTCGCAGGCATTGGGCCAGCGGGCCGTGTTCTGCGCCCATATTTTTGATCAGCACTCCCTGTTCTTTCAGTGCGGCAAACACCGCTGCGGCCTGCGGCACACGAAACAGGATGAAATTGGCGCGGCTGGGAAAGGTTGTGATGCCATCCAGTGCCTGTAAATCCGCCATCAGTTTTTCACGGTCCGCGCAGATTTGTCGGGTTTGCTGATCCAGCACTGCGCGGTGGGTGAGCGCAAACTCTGCACTCACCTGTGTGAGTACATTGATGTTATACGGCAGGCGTGTTTTATCGAATTCTCTCAGCCACTCCTGCGGCCCGGCCAGCAGACCCAGTCGCAAACCGGCCAGCCCCATTTTGGACACGGTGCGCATGACCAGCAGATTATCGTGTTTGCCCAGCTCTCCCATGAAGCTGTCATCAGCAAAGGCGTGGTAGGCCTCGTCCACCACCACCAGACCGGGGCTGGCCTTGATAATCGTGTTGACGGCTGCGCGGTCAAACAGGTTGCCGGTGGGATTGTTGGGGTAGGCAAGAAACACCACGGCTGGCTGATGTTGTCCGATGGCAGCAAGCATGGCATCCAGATCCAGCGAAAAATCCTCTGCCAGCGACACTCCCACGTAATTCATGCCGGTCATGGTGGCAATAATTTTGTACATCACAAAGCCGGGTTCCGGAGCCAGAATTGCCCGGCCCGGCTGTG
>JAADIL010000167.1 GCA_013151355.1 Gammaproteobacteria bacterium | reverse complement strand
CTACTTGTCCATTCTTGCTTTTTTCTTTATACCACATACACAGCGATTGATATTCAGGTGTAACTGTATTTACGCCCTTCAAAACCATTACCAGAAATGAAAATAATTTGTCAGTATTCTGGAAAAATTTTATGAGTGACTTTCAAAATTTCTCACGATCTTTGGTTGATATGTGAGCAACAAAGGTGTTTTTCAGCCGACGAAATTCATGCAAAAAACTGCGCGTTTTCTGTTCAATGTAACTATTGGTTGATTCGGTGCCAAAAGTAAAACTGATGATATTTACACTGATTTTTACCGCAAGAAACTATAAATTTTTAATGTGAATTAAGGGCTAAACTGCATTCGCTATTATCAGTAATATAAACCGGAAATACTGTTACATTGGGCAGTACATTTTCTTCATGCCTGGAGGCGCAGCAATTAATGAGCACTTTTTGGGAAAAAATATCACTGGCAGAAATGGATGCAACACAATGGGAGTCATTGTGTGATGGCTGTGGAAAATGTTGTTTACATAAACTTGAAGATGAAGATAGCGGCAAAGTGTATGTTTGCAATGTTGCCTGCAAATTGATGGATGTTGAAACCTGTCGCTGTCAGGATTATGAAAACCGCAAAAAACAGGTGCCGGATTGCACCGTGCTCACTGTTGAGCACATAGCTGAATTTCACTGGCTGCCAGAAACCTGCGCATATCGTTTGTTGGCCGAAGGCAAACCCCTGTTTGAATGGCACCCCCTGGTCAGTGGTGATGCTTCTACAGTGCATCACGCCGGAATTTCTGTACGGGGACGTGTGGTAACAGAAACAAATGCCGATGATTTACATCAACACATTACCGACTGGGTATTGTAGCCCACTAAACTACAGTGGCCTGATGACAAGGCAACCACCCTGTCTGGACTGACAAATGTCAGCCCTAAAAACTGCGATTCGCCCTGAACCTCCCATTACAACAACAAATTCAGGTGATTTAATAACTAGAGATAGCTTATCAATTGAGTTACATTGCACGAAAGTATAAAAAATGGATTTGTTGATCAGGTGTAGGGGGGAGGGGTGATGTCAGATGGCACGGTGAAGTGGTTTAATGATGCCAAAGGGTACGGATTTATTGTACCACAGGGCGGTGGTGAAGATGTTTTTGTGCATCACACCAATATCGAAGGCACGGGTTTCAAAACATTGGCTGAAGGCCAGGAAGTGAAATTCGAGATGGAAGAAGGCCAAAAAGGCATGTCGGCCACCAATGTACAGCCTTGTTAACTACCTTTAATCCAGCAGCAGTATAGCGAGTTGGCCGGACGATGGGCCGTTTGATTCATTCAACTCCTGGATAATGGAAAAATCCATGGAAAAAGTCGGTATTTTTCATCCATACGGAGTGAATTAACCCGGCGGATGTTTTGTGCCGGAATTTCCTCTGGTCGCTCAACGTGCGCAAGCGCGACAGCCAGGCTGTCTTCACGAATAAGATGCAGGATCGGATAAGGCGCACGGTTGGTCAGGTTTTCGGCCGCTTCCGGCGCAACACCGGCAAAGCAGTACTGTGGGTGAAAGCTGGCAACCTGGTATTTTCCATGCCAGGAAAACTCGTCAAGCAAGGCATCTACCTGATCCAGAAACTGGTTGTAGTCTGCAAAGTCCGCCAGCATGTTGGGCAATACCAGCAGCGTGGTTTCGAGTTCAGTGTCGGGATGCTGATCCAGCCAATCCAGCTCTGCATGCAACGTTTCCAACAAGTGCAATTCTGTTGTGCTGTCACACACATGGATGCGTACACGATTTTCCAGCAGTGGTTGTGCCGCAAAAGGACAAAGTCCGAGGCCAATGACCACCTGCTCCAGCCATTGTCGGGTTAACTGCATTTGCGTGGCATGCAGCTCAGAGCTTGTGGATGATATCGCCAATTGACACCTCGCCCGTCGAAATAATTTTTGCGTAAACACCTCGCAGGCGGAGCGCATCGCCCTGCGCTGAATTAACATACTGCTTCGCAACATCACCAAATCGTTGTTTGAATTTGTCGCAGGCCCGATGGGGCTCGGTGGTAATTTCCAGCACCGTGTTACCTGTTTGCAGTTGCGCACCCGGAGACAGATTGTTGACACTTAAATCAAAATCGACAAATAACTGGTCGCCCGCCAATGGCCAATGGTTTTTATCTCCGGTCAATACGTCGATCATACGCGCATTCATAACAGCAACCTGCACCACCGGGTCGGCCCGACCATTACTGAGTGTTTTCCAGCACTGATTTTGCCAGTTGTCGCCCGCCACTCCTGTTTCAGGCGAAAACAGCACTTGTGAAAGTACCTCGCGCTTGTCGATTTGCGGACGCACCACAATCAGTTCCACGCGACCCCTGTTGCCGGGTGAATCCAGCACCCAGGGCATGCGGTTTTCGATGTCATTCAGTGTGGCATATTTCATAATACGTTCAGTTTATGCTTTTATGGACATTCAGGACACATTCCATTCTCTCAGGCACGGAGGCTTTTTGCCGCTATTAACACCATGCAAAATAATGAAATAACAAAACAGCTGGATGCCATCGTCGCGCATGCCAGCCAGGTGGTTCTGGGCAAGCAACACGAAATTCGTCTGGCCCTGGCCTGTTTGCTGGCGCGCGGCCATTTGCTCATCGAAGATTTACCGGGAGTGGGCAAAACCACGCTGGCGCACGTACTGGCGCAAACACTGGGGCTGCAATATCAGCGCATACAGTTCACCAGCGATTTGCTGCCCGCAGATATTTTGGGTGTGTCGATTTTTGACAAATCCGAGCAGGGTTTTCATTTTCATCCCGGTCCGATTTTTGCTCAACTGATTTTGGCCGACGAGGTGAATCGTGCCACACCCAAGGCACAAAGCGCGCTGCTGGAGGCCATGGAAGAGGGCCAGGTCACCATTGAAGGTAAAACGCGGCCATTGCCGAAGCCCTTTTTTGTGATTGCCACACAAAACCCCACTTATCAAATAGGCACCTTCCCTCTGCCGGAGTCCCAGCTGGACCGGTTTTTGATGCGCATTTCACTGGGTTATCCCGATGCCAGTGCCGAACGCGCCCTGCTGACAGGCGATGACCGTCGGGAAATGCTCAAACAACACGGCACATGCATCCAGCCAGGACAACTGGAAGAACTACAGCAAGCCGCCAGCAAGGTACACGTCGCCGATGCACTGCTGGATTATGTGCAGGCCTTGCTGGATGCCAGTCGTCGTTCACCACAATTTACCCATGGATTATCACCCCGCGCCGGGCTTGCACTGTTGCGCAGTGCCAAAGCCTGGGCACTGATGGTGGGGCGGAACCATGCCATGCCGGAAGATGTGCAGACCGTTATGCCGCACGTGGTGGAACATCGTCTACAGGCGGTGGTGGAACCCGGTCGGGACAACAAAACACTGATGGCCCTGTTGCAAGACGTTGCCATTCCCTGAGAACCTGTCATGTCACATACAACGACGCGAGCCACCACGCCTGCCATGAGTCTGCGTCAGCGATTCAGCCTGGAACGATTTTTCACGGGAGAAGGCCCTGAGCCCGGCCCCATTTTCCTGGCGCAGCGGCGAGTATATATTTTACCTGGCAAAATGGGTGTTTATTTTGCAGCAATGATGCTGATAATGCTGCTGGGCGCAGTGAACTACAATAACAGCCTTGCTTATGCGTTGACATTTTTATTGGCCAGCATATTTTTTATTGCCATTTTGCATACTTATCGTAACCTGTTGCACTTACGCATTGATGTGGGACAAGCACCCGCTGTGTTTTGTGGTGAAATTGCCCAGGTGCCGGTGATACTGGACAACCGTCACAATGCAGCGCGTTATGCGCTCAAATTGCAGTTACGCGACCAACACCATGTCAGTATCGATGTGGCAGGTGATCAATGGCAACGAAACAATGTGCCATTACTGACAACACAACGCGGTCGACACACCGTACCACGACTAACGCTGGAGACCGGTTTTCCACTGGGCCTGTTTCGAGCATGGGCTTACGCACAACGGGATGTGTGTTATTTGGTGTATCCCGCACCAGATCAGCATCACCGTCTGCCCGGTGAGTCAAGTTATCACCTTGATTTGCAGGGTGACCGTGGTCACGGTGCAGATGATTTTGCCGGTCTGCGCAACTACCACACAGGCGATTCCCTGCGGCACATTCACTGGAAAACGGTTGCCCGCGGGCAGGGCATGTACACCAAGCAGTTTGGCGGAGACCAGGCCACAGAATTATGGCTGAACTGGGACAGCCTGCCAAAACTGGACACAGAATCACGCCTGTCGCGTTTGACTCGCTGGGTGCTGGACGCCGACACTGCACAGTTAACTTATGGCCTGCGCTTGCCGGATGCCCATATTCCATTAGGCACAGGGCTTGTACACCAGCAACAGTGTTTACAGGCACTCGCCCTGTATAACCTGGATACCGATATTTCATCACCATGAATATGTCCGGTTTTCAACAACGTGTAAAACAGGCAAAGGCGGAAAATCTCTGGCTGCTCGCCGGACTGACATTGGCTTTTACACCGCACTTCTTTCGTTTATCCCCGCTGGTTATGCTGCCCGGCATTATTTTGCTGTGTTGGCGCTTGTTATTTGAATTACGCTACCTTGCCCTGCCACCGCGCACGGTACGCTGGTTACTGACATTTATCGGTATTTTTGCAACTTACATTGCATTTGGCACCCTGGTGGGGCGACAGGCCGGAGTGGGTTTGCTGGTTATCATGCTGTGTTTGAAGTTGATGGAAATGAATGCCCAGCGTGATGTCGGTGTGGTTATCGGCCTGGGATTTTTTGTGGTGATCACCGTTTTTTTATTTGATCAATCCATTTTTATGGGTATTTATATGTTGCTGGTGGTGACCTTGCTGGTTACCGCATTAATTGCTTTCAGCCGTGATCAATCAGAGATTCCACAGTGGGCAAATTTACAAAAGGCTGGTGCAGTTTTAGCACAGGCGGTGCCATTGGCATTGTTACTGTTTTTTTTGTTCCCGCGCATTCCGGGACCGTTGTGGAGTCTGCCCACAGACGGCGCAGGTGCGGGTACCGGTCTGTCTGATTCCATGTCACCGGGTAACATCAGTCAGTTAAGTGACGACGACAGTGTGGCCTTCCGGGTACAGTTTGACACGGCTTTACCCTTGCCTCAAAAACGTTATTGGCGCGGGCCGGTATTTACACAATTTGATGGAAGAACCTGGTCCAACCCGTATCCGCAAAATCTCACCAATCGCCTGAGCATTAATTCACAATATCAGGTAAGCGGTGAACCCAGTCTTTATACCGTTACGCTGGAGCCGCATCAGCAACGCTGGTTATTTGCGCTGGATTTGCCCGCAACCATTCCGCCGGACAGCCGTTTGTCTGTCGATTATGAAATTATTGCCAATCAACCTGTACGGCAATTAATACGTTATTCCATGCGCTCATTCACAGATTATCAGTTGGCAAAAAATGATGCTCCGGATATTTCACGTTACCTGCAACTACCCGCAGAATCAGGCATACAGGCGCGCAAACTGGCGCAACAATTGCGACAGAAAGTGACTGACAATGCCGCCTTTGTGCAAACAGTTTTGAATTACATTGCCGAACAGCCTTTTTATTACACACGACAACCGCCGTTGTTATTGAATGATCCCGTAGATGAATTTTTGTTTGACAGTCGCCGGGGGTTTTGTGAACACTATGCTTCGGCATTTGTTTTTTTGATGCGTGCAGCCGGTGTACCTGCGCGCGTGGTGACCGGTTACCAGGGCGGTGAAATGAATCCACAGAGTGATTATTTCATCGTGCGACAATCCAGTGCCCACGCCTGGACAGAAGTCTGGTTGCGTGATGAAGGCTGGCGGCGGGTGGACCCCACTGCGGTCATTCCGACCGAGCGTATTGAAAATCAGCAAGATCTGGCGCGTATTTTGCCGGAAATGGCGGGAGTTGGTGCGGCCCCAAACTGGTTGAAAAAAATGGGCCGTCAACTGAACTTTGGCTGGGACCGCATCAATCATGCCTGGAACCAGTGGGTGGTTAATTACAATACACAACGACAGCAGAATTTTTTGTCACGACTGTTGGCGAGTGCAGGTTTTGACAACATAGACTGGCAGGAGATGATTACCCTGTTGGTGGCTGGCATGGCATTGGTAATGACTGTTGTTGCCATGTATTTATTAAAGCCCTGGAACCGGCAGAGCCGGGACCCTGCACAGGTGGTTTATGAACGCTTTTGCCAACGACTGTCGCGGCGCGGAATGCAGCGACAACCCGCAGAGGGTCCACTGGATTTTTCCCGACGTGCAGGTCAACGATACCCACAACGGGCTCGTGATATCAGCAACATCACTGCATTATACGAACGCCAGCGCTATGCGCCTTACCCCACGCAGAAAAATTTACAGCGGTTGCAACATGCCGTGCGTAACTTTATCGTGTGAGAGACCGTTGTGAAGAAACATCCAGTTTTTTTAACTCCTCTCATCTGACACCTAAAAATTGATATATCGCACACGAAAGTAAAGTTTGGGGTTACTGAACATAAAGTGGTTTTGCGCTGACCGGGAAAATTCTACAATAACACAAGCCTGCCTCCGGTTTTTCGATGCTGATATTTTGTACAGCATCTTTTTATTACTCATAATTGCAAACGGAATATTCTCCACTTTGGGGTATTTCTACATTCAATATCCTGGCCACGCCCCAATATTCCACAGGGTAACATTTATTTCCGGGGAAACCACATATCGTATTGAATGTAATAGATTTTTAAAAATACGAAAAAATGTGATGTATAAAAAACAAACAAATTCACACTAAAGAATACCCTGTGTAATATCCCCAAAATGTCTTGTTTGCCCGCTTCAATATCCAACGTGGTTAGACCACTTCATGTCCACAGTGAAAATTATCCCGACAATAAGTCATTGATTATTTAGTGGTATTGTTGGAGTATTTAACGGAGCCGGGAATCATCGGCAAATAAATCACCGGGTTTTAGGACGGGGTTATCCCCCACTTTGGGGTACATTAAACGTTATGCTTTTTGAAGGATGAAGAATGAGCGAACCAATAACAATTAAAAAATTAATTGATCGAATCTCGAATGGTGATATTAGGATTCCGGCATTTCAACGCAACTATGTTTGGGAGCCGGATCAAGTCTCCTTTCTATTGGATAGTATTTACAAAGAATTCCCTATTGGAACGGTCATTCTTTGGAAAACAGATAATCGGCTTAACACGGAGAAAAGGCTTGGGTATTTCGAGTTGCCAGAACCGCAAAAAAGCTACCCCGTTAGTCAGTTACCACCCGCATAGCGGGTGGCTTGAGGAAAGCCCCTAAAAGGGGCTATTAGTTAATCGAAATCAAACTCTTCTTGCTGTTTAT
>JAADIL010000124.1 GCA_013151355.1 Gammaproteobacteria bacterium | reverse complement strand
AGGTACACCCGGAATTGCTCGTCCAGTAGCATATCATCTGCGACAGCACGTAATCGTCGCAAATCTTCAACATAATCGATATCCCACAGCAACATTAATGTTTCAACCGCACCCGTTACCCGCGCCATCGTTTCCGCGTAAACCTGCGGTGTACCCCAGGGCATGTCGATAAATAACTCTGGTTGCAATTCGTTCACAGCCAAAAGTACATAACCCCCATCCTCTGCGGGAGCAATGGCTGTTTTATTTTGGCTGGCCGCAGACAACGCCGAATGAAAATGGTCAGCGGTTAATGCCGGGCAATCAGTGCCTGTCACCACGACAGGTGCGTGGTGGCGCAAAGTTTCACACAAGGCATGTTGCATACGCTGCCCCAGGTCATCACCTGTTTGCTGTTTGAGCGGAATCCCCAGGTCGGTGTGACAATGACGAAAAAACTCATGGTCAGTATCAGGCGCACACCAAAGTTCAACCGGTGCAACAGAGAAATCCAACAGCTGTTGCAGACAATGCCGCGCGAGGTATTCATGCACCTCTTTTGCCGCTGTATCTCCAATGCTTTTTGCCAAACGCGTTTTTACTTTTCCGGCCTGGGGGGCTTTACAAAAAACCAGAATCCGCGCATGGGGATACTGCACTGTGTTAACGGTATTGACGTGCAAGGGTGGCCGGATCAGCACCCAGCCAATATGCCAGCCGCAAGCGCCACATCAGCCAGATGGTTTTAAAAACCCCACCCAGCTCCCAGCGCCGACTTGAGGTAACCACCCGTTGCGAAAGACAAATTGGCCATTGAATTTTTTTCAGTCGCCGACACATTTCCACATCCTCCATCAGCGGAATATCTGCAAAACCGTGCATGCACTGAAATAAATTGCGTGTAATGAATATAGCCTGATCCCCGGTGGCAATACCCGACACCCGGGATCGCCAGTTCATCATGGTTTCAATCACCCGGAAAAATTTCCTGTTGCCCGACAAGCGCACGTCAAAACGACCCCAGACATCCTGACCGGAGTTAATATTATTGATGATTGCGGCAATGCCATCGTCTGGTAAAATGGTATCAACATGTAAAAACAGAAGTACATCGCCACTTGCCATGGCTGCACCCTTGTTCATTTGCAGTGCACGACCACGTTTCGATACAAGCAGGTGATCTGCCTGCGGCTTTGCAATACGTTGACTCTCATCCTTGCTACCGCCATCCACCACAATAATTTCGTGGCCTTGCGCATGTGCTGACTGTAACTTTTGCAAATTATTCTCCAGCACTGTTGCCTCATTCAAAACAGGGATAATAATCGAGATGCGCATCGGGATTAACTCAAAGCACCGCCGCAACTGCTGCCCTGCCCTGCGGTGCAACCATAACAGTGGCCGCGCACCACAATCGATGCTCCTGACATATCCTGGTTCAGTACATCACGCAGGTGTGGTTTTTGTGTATGCGCCCATTGCATGGGCAACTTCAACATTTGGTTAAAATCGCAATCGTAAAGGTAACCCTGCCAGTCAACGCTGATAAGGCTGCGACACATTACGGTTTGCAGGTTTTCATTTTTGTGCGCAGTTTGCAGGAGCACCATGTAATCATTAAATTGCCCTTTCGAAATCAGGCTGCTGCCAAACCGTTGAATGGGCATATTCGCCAGCGTCAGCAGTTGTGTAAAAACGATGCCGTGCTGCTCGAAAAGTTTCTGTTTGTAGTCTGCTTCCAGTGCATCCTGTGGCGGCGGCAAAAATGGCCCGGTGGGGTTATAAACCAGGCTTAATTTTAGCGCATTGTCTGTTTGTCCATAGCCCAGCTGATTCAGTTTTTTCAGCCCTGAGATACTTTTTTCAAATACCCCTTTGCCACGCTGAGCATCCACATTTTCTTTTTGATAACAGGGTAAGGACGCAGTAACCTGCACACCATTCCCGGCCAAAAACTCTGCCAGATCTTCCTGGCCTGGTTCATCCAGAACAGTAAGATTGCAACGATCAATCACCTCGACATCCCTGGCACGTGCCGCTTTAACCAAATCACGAAAATGAGGGTTGAGTTCGGGGGCACCTCCGGTGAGATCCAGCAATTTCACGTTAGAGGCATCAAGATAATCAATCACGCTCTGAATGTTATCTGCGCTCATTATCTCGGTGCGTTTGGGACCGGCATTTACATGGCAATGCAAACATTGCTGGTTACATAAATAGCCGAGATTCACTTGCAAAGTGGACACAGTTTCACGTTGCAATGCCGGAAAAGTGGTTTTTTCCAATAGCGCCAATGTTTCTAACATACTTCTGATGATCTCCTGTAACCACCTGACAGCGGCCTTAATAATGGTATTTTACCGTGCAACCATTTCACAATCAGCAAGTCGAACACGGAACAAATTCAAATCCAGTCCGGTATACAGACAGATGATAGAACAAGAAGTTACAAGAGCCAATTTCGCAGGCCTGCGGCGCCTTCACCTGCGGTTACCTGCAGAAGCAACTTGCTGGAACGACGGCAAATTGGCAGAATGCGTGCACGTTCGTTGCGATCGTGCGCAGTGACTGGCTTTGGACCCGGTTCCCGACCTGTCGTTACAAACAAAACCCAATAATAAAGGCAAACATGTGGCAAATCCCACACTCCCCGGTGATGACGAGCTGATTCCCAGGCTCCTGGCCCAGGATGAAACAAGCTATGCCCAGATTGTCGCAGCCTATCACGGGCTTATGGTGCATTTGGCGCGCGCCATTGTGGGCGAGGCTATTGCCGACGAGGTCGCACAAGAAGCCTGGGTTGCCGTACTCCGGGCATTACCCGGATTTGAACGCCGCTCCAGCCTGAAAACCTGGATTTTACGCATCGTCAGCAACACCGCCAAAAGCCGTTTGCGCCATGAATCCCGCACAGTTAGTCTGGATGAATCCTTTGAAGAAAGTCCCATTGTTGACCCGGCACGCTTCAAGCCCAACGCGCACTGGGCCAGCCCACCCGCCATGTGGCACGCTGATACACCCGATGCCCTGCTCGCCAGCACAGAATTACGCAATTGCATCAGTGATGCACTGGCCGTACTGCCACCGTTGCAACGTGCAGCCGTCACACTTAGAGACATGCAAGGATTAAGTATGGAAGTAATTTGTAAGGTTTTAGAGGTTTCCGAGTCTAACGGAAGAGTGTTGCTCCATCGAGCCAGAAGTCGTATCCAAATGGCCATTGAGGAGTACGAAAAACAATGATGCCCAGTTGCAAAGACATTACCGAACATTCCAGCGACTATCTGGATCGCAACCTGCCCTGGTGGAAACGTCCGGGGTACTGGCTACATCTCGCCATGTGCGTGCATTGCCGACGATATGTCGAACAACTCAAACTCACTGTCAATACCATCAGCAAGTTGCCAGATGCCACGCCACCCGGTGTCACCGCAGGACAAATACAGAAAATTGTCGAAAAAATGAAACAATCGACAAAAGAATAAGGACCGTCAGACAAAGCCAAAACCTGAAAGTGATACCCTGGCAGTATCTGCACCACGAGTGCTACACTCAGCGCCAGTGATTTGTTCAGGCTAGGGGCCGTAGCTCAGCCGGGAGAGCACGTCGTTCGCAATGACGAGGTCGGGAGTTCGATCCTCCCCGGCTCCACCAATTCACACTTTTTATATCCTCATTACCCACGCCCCGGTAGCTCAGTTGGATAGAGCAATCGCCTCCTAAGCGATAGGTCGGACGTTCGAATCGTCTCCGGGGCACCATTACTCGCAATAAAGTTGCCCTGCGTCTTTGTGCAAGCGTTTCACTCTGGTCAATTTACAGGCGATTTCATAACGATGATCCTCGCGCAAACCACAACGCACCACAATGGCTTCAGCAGCGATACCGGGCACACGGCTTTTGCTTTCCGGCACCAGTTCAAGCTGAACTTTGCTGCTCTGCAAAAGTGTCTTGTCACTAATCATACGCACCCCGATGGCGGAATAGTCATGTAACTCTGCGCTACTCCATTCGTTGTTACCTTCCCCCAAATAACGGACAGAGCAATACGCCTGCATCCGTGGAAATTTCCTGCGTTCACTGCCTCTGGTTTGAGAACCTGCATGCGATTGCACATTCGCTGACATAACATCCCCCTGGAATAATCTTTCTGTCCTTGCCCAATACGAGACCGAAGGCCATTCCCGCCCCGGCAAGACCCTTATGATGTGTATCGACCCTTATCCGAAAATATTTAGAGCTTATTCCTTCAGATGATTTGCAGATTAGAACGAAAGCCTGACCTCAAAGTACTGATTTGGACATGACAGACCAACTAAACCCGACAATGAGCGCATAACGATGTACTAACGGTGTACTTTGGTAAGCTTGCAGGAGACCACATATTGCTGTTCGTCGTTGGTTTTACTGCGCATGACAACGCCTGTGGCAGACAGTGCGGGCACGATTTTCTGGCTACCGGGTTTAATTTGCAACGAGATTTCGGTGCCAACGTCCAGCTTGTCGTCACAGACCATGCTGATGCCCGTTGCCGAGAAGTCCACCAACCTGGCTACCTGCCAGCGCCTGGCGAGAGGTGGCAAATACAGCACCGGGCAGGTAACGGCAATGCGCGGAAATACCCGCTGGTTTTGTTTGTTGTTATTGATAACGCTGGACACCCCTGCTCCGATTTGATTCAAGTCGTGATACACCCACCCTGTGCCACGGCAAATCTGCTGCTGCGCAACAGCGTGTAATTCTGCTAATGAACTGAAAACTCACCAGAATCTATCGGCACAAACAAGCAAGAGTTGAGTGCGTTTACCGACATGAGCCGTGACACCCGATAGCCTTTGGCAACTGCAAATTATGCGTAAGGAATGGGCACGAAATAACTTCCCTGTTTGGCGCCCGGATTTAGTGCATATTCGTTCGTTCTGATTGAACAAAAGTGCAGGAATAGTCGTTCTGTTTCGAGCTTTTGTGATTGAAGAACGGGCGAATACGGGCTGAGGCCGGGATGCAAAACAGGGAAAAGACGACATCTTCAAGCAGAAAATCAGCGCATGTGCATCATGCCAATGAGTTCAGTATCGGCAACATTTTATTTTGCCGCACGATTCCGGTCGGTAAAAGCAGTCTGCGTTTTCACCATGCGTTTCACCATTTGGTCAAACGCCTTGCGGGCCGGTGCATAATTCGCCGCTCTGGCCCGCCCCAGCCACTTCAAAGCCTGCGGCTCATTACGTTTGATGATTTTACCGGAAAAGAACAAACGCCCCAATTCGTATTGGGCCGGGGCATATCCTGCAAGGGCGGCTTGCCTCATCCAGGGAAATGCCTGCTTGGGAGATGCTCCAGGGGAAAGACCATTGCTGTAAAGATAAAGGTAACCGGCTTTATAGGCGGCTTTGCGATGCCCCTTTTTTGCCGCCAGCAAAAACCAGTACAGAGCCTTTGCAGAGTTTTTCGCCGTACCACGGCCACGCAAATACATATCACCAACGACATACTGGTCTTTTACCTGATGGCCGGATCGTGCCCGGGCAAGACTGGCCTTAAAACGCGCCTCCCAGACATAGTCTCCTTCAAAGGCCACAGCCTGCGGTATATCCAACAGCAAAACCAGCGACAACACAGGCAACAGCAAAGCACGCATCATCAACCGGCGACCTTTGTGCATTTCATCCATTGGCCCCCCAGCCGTTGGTATCTGTCGTATCCGCACCCTCAAACCGGTGCAATCAGCCTGGTACTATCTCCCCAACACAGTCGCTATACTTATTACCATAGCAAATCGCCAAGCCTTTTGTGGAAGCTGCGGGTTGAGTAATAAATCATTCATGCCTGTTTTGCAAAAAATTGTGCAAAAAACTACGCATCTGCATATTGACAATCCCGTTTCAAGCAACAATGCACACACCTGAAAAAATGCCATATCACCCAAAAACAACATGATTATCCCTCATCAGGAATTATCACCGGATGCCTTGCAAGCCTTGGTGGAAGAATTTGTCACCCGTAGCGGTACCGACTACGGCACCTGTGAAACTTCGCTGACAGAAAAAGTGCAGCAGGTAGTACGTCAACTGGAAAACGGCGAAGCAGTGATTGTTTATGACACAACAATGGAGGCCTGCAATATCACTACTGCCGCACTGGCACGGGCTGATGATCAGCCAGAAACAAACTGAGAGAAACAAGATGTTACAAACCGGTTGCAGCTCTGAAGGCGCAGAAGCCTTTGTTTTACGCGTCATTGGCGACAGTATGTCACCTGCTTTCGAGGATGGTCACATCATCGTGGTAGACCCGGGTTACCCGCTGATAAGCAACAGCTACGCTGTACTGATCAACAAATCAGACGTGCTTTTTGGCTTGTACGTGCGTGATGAAAACGGCAGTCGGCTGGAGTACCTGAAACCTGGTGAAGCACCCGTGATGCTGGAAGATGGTTTTCGCGTGAAGGGCGTGGTTACCCAACGTAACGGGCGACGGCGCAAAGACACCGTGTATTTCGAATACCCATTGGCATCTGGCCAAATCAAAACTTGATACAAAAGATTAACTATTGATAGTATCTTTATGTTTTAATTAAATAAATATGGATCTATGCGCGCTCATCAACATAGCGGCCCATGGTAGCAGATTCATCGCGTGAGCCACCTGAAGTGCCAGTGCCTCCTGTATCGGCCTGTGGATTATTTTGCGCTGACTCACCCTGCGCTGACTCAGGCACTGCCGTTTGCAGTTGAGCATCGCGAGGGGGCTCTGCCTTCACTTCCGGCACCACCGGGATAGGAATGCTGTTAATATCCACGTTCAACTCCTTTATTCACTTAACAAGTGACACTTGAGAATAACCTTTTAACTTGTTGATTTTAACTG
>JAADIL010000028.1 GCA_013151355.1 Gammaproteobacteria bacterium | reverse complement strand
AATGGTGCTCAAAAAGTGATACGTTTTGTCCGGCCGCAGTGGATTGATTCTGTGGCCAGATAATGGCAGTTTACGCTGTGTGTTCAAGAGCTGGTCGAGAGCAGGATTTAACGTTTGCGTTGTGGGGAATCCGGGCGGTCTGTCATGGACGAAGCAAGACGATGTTTCGCTTGATTCTGTGGATTGCCGTGTTTTTGTCGTCTGCTGTGGGGTGAAACATTTAGGGGTGTTATTACGTGCACGTCCCAATGTCATCAAGTTAACAAATCACCGCCAACCTGCGCTTTGTTAACTTAATGACATTGGTGCACGTCTCTTAAATTACGCAGGCTGAACACCTGAGTCTCAATCGCTACGGGTATATTCAAGTGGCCACGATCTTTGGTGCCAGTAATGTCTAAATCCTGCAAGTGCTCGCACTCACTCAGCACAAGCTCTTGATCTGTATAGCGAGATGAAACTTTTCGGCAATCATGATAATGGTACGTGAGCTGGTGGTCGCTGATGTTGTACGTGATGTTTTTGATCCGCAGGTGGGCAGCATACCTCCTGATAAAAAAGCACCACAAAAATTGAAATGAGAAAAACATAATGACAAGCCCTCTGTTGCAAATAGAGTCTCTGCAAACCAGTTTCGCTACGGTTGATGGCATGGTGCGTGCGGTGGATGGCATCAGTCTGGAAATACACCGGGGGCAAACGTTTGCACTGCTGGGTGAGTCTGGCTGCGGGAAATCCATGACAGCCTTGTCTACCATGCGCTTGCTGCCCGAGCCTGCTGGTCGTATCACTCAGGGTGCCATTCATCTCAATGGGGATGACTTGTTGCAGTTGCCTGAAGTAGCGATGCGCAATGTGCGCGGAAAACGCATTGCGATGATATTTCAGGAACCCATGACCAGCCTGAACCCGGTATTGACCATTGGTCTGCAAATTGCTGAAAGTGTCCGTAAACAAAATAATGCACGGGCAGTACGTACGCGTGTACTGGAATTGTTGGAAGCTGTCGGTATTCCTGACCCGGTGCAACGCTATCACGAATACCCGCATCAACTTTCGGGTGGTATGAAACAACGAGTGATGATTGCTATTGCTCTTGCCGGTGAACCAGATCTGTTGATTGCCGATGAACCTACCACAGCACTGGATGTCACTATTCAGGCGCAAGTGCTGGATCTTATGCGTCAACTGCAGAAAGATACCGGCATGGCTATTTTACTGATTACCCATGATTTGGGTGTGGTGTCAGAAATGGCCGATCGCGTGGCAGTAATGTACGCCGGGCAAATTGTAGAAGAAGCTGACCGCGCTGCATTTTTTACCAATCCCCGGCATCCCTATTCAAAAAAATTGTTTGCTTCTTTACCTGATATTAAAAAACGTGGCCAACGCCTGGCCATAATACCGGGGCACGTACCGTCGTTGGCCACTGAGTTTAACGGTTGTCGTTTTGTGGATCGTTGTGATGACGCGATTAATATTTGTCGCACCCGGCTACCGGCATGGATTGCAGAGACATCATCAGGTGGTGTGCGCTGTTTCAAGTTTGATACGACTGGTCAGCAACAGTTTTCAACAACAGAAGATGAAGAAACAATACCAGAGCCTAGTATTGAACGGTCAACAAAAGGCAACAAGGCATTATTGACCGTCGATGGACTCAAGGTGCATTTCCCCATCCACAAGGGTCTGTTGCAGCGAGTGGTGAACCATGTCAAGGCAGTAGACGATATTTCTTTATCGATTCCTGAAGGCCACACACTGGCGCTGGTGGGTGAATCAGGCTGTGGAAAAACCACGGCAGGAAAAAGTATTCTGCAACTGGTGAAGCCCACCGCAGGGAAGGTACAATTTGCAGATGCAGAACTGACCACCTTGTCATCGACACAGCTGCGCCAGCATCGCAGCGATATCCAGATTATTTTTCAGGACCCTTTTTCTTCCATGAATCCGCGCATGATGGTGGTGGATATCATCGAAGAAGGTATGATTATCCAGGGCATCGGTGGTGATGCGCAGGCGCGTGCTGTGCGTATTGATCAGTTGCTGGAACAGGTCGGCCTGTCAACGGATATCAAACACCGTTACCCGCATGAATTTTCCGGTGGTCAACGTCAACGTATCTGTATTGCTCGTGCCCTGGCCGTGGAACCCAAACTGATTATTTGTGATGAACCGACAAGCGCACTGGATGTTTCCGTACAGGCGCAAATCCTCAATCTGTTAAAAGACCTGCAAGATGAGCTGGGTCTGGCTTACCTGTTTATTACACACGATTTATCTGTTGTGGAATACCTGGCACATGAGGTCGCAGTGATGTATTTGGGGCGCATTGTAGAGCAGGGTAGCGTGCAGGAAGTGATGGAAAACCCGTTGCACCCCTACACCAAGGCATTATTGGCCGCAGTGCCGGTAATTGAAAAATCAACGGAAAGCGTCGAGCGCAGTATTGTGGGTGTACAGGGTGAAATGCCATCACCTATCAACCCGCCATCGGGTTGCCACTTTCATCCACGTTGTGAGCAGGTTATGCCTGAGTGTAAATTACATTATCCCGATGCACGCACAAATGACAAAACACATATGACGAGATGTTTTCTTTATAAAGCGTGAATGAAGGGCTAAATCACCCTTGGCGCTTACAATGCTTTTACGGCAGACAGCACTTCATCCACATGGCCAGCGACTTTTACCTTGCGCCATTCCTGACACAGCACGCCTTTTTCATCGAGCAAAAACGTACTGCGTTCAATGCCCATGACTTTTTTGCCGTACATATTTTTTTCCTTGATGACATCAAACAATGTGCACAGTGTTTCCTCTTTGTCAGATAACAGCTCAAAGGGAAATTCTTGTTTGGCTTTGAAATTTTCGTGTGATTTTATGCTGTCACGCGACACGCCCAGTACCACGGTGTTGGCGCGTTTAAATTTGTTGTAATTGTCACGGAAGTCCTGGCCTTCGGTGGTGCAACCAGGTGTGCTGTCTTTGGGGTAAAAATAAATGACCAGTCTTTTGCCTTTGAAGTCGGCCAGTTTGAGGATTTGTTCACCTGTGGCGGGCAGTTCAAAGTTGGGGATTTTTTTGCCGATTCTGATATTGCTCATATTCTCTCTACTTTTTTAAGGGATTTTGGTTGTTTTTTGCATCAGTGATGATGCTTTGTGGAATGACGTAATGTCACGTTTTTTATACGCTCAAGGCTTCATGGGCTCCATGGTGGCATCCATGTTTTGAGTTTCGCAAAAATCGAGAAACTCGTCACGCAGTCCGGCAATGTGCATGCTGGCCGGAATGTTGGCGGTGAGATGCAGGGCAAACATGGGTGTGCCGGTGTGAGCGGCGGCGTATTGTGTGGTATTGAGTTCGTGAATATTGATGTTACGACTGGAGAAAAAGCGTGCCAGTTCGTGCACGATACCGGGCTGGTCAATAGAGATTACCTCAATGCTGTAGGGCATGAGATCCGTTGTGGGTTTGTTGGGTTCGGTGCGTTTGCAGGTAATCGCGAGGCCGAGGGGTTCGTTGGCGGCATTCAATGTGTCTTCCAGCCTGGCCAGCTGGTTCCATTTTCCGGAGACCATGAGCATCACCGCAAATTCCCCGCCAAGCACGCTCATGCGGCTGTCGATGACGTTACAGTTGCATTCCATAACGGTTTCTGTGAGTTTGTCGATGATACCCGGCTTGTCTTTGCCGAGAGCGGTAATGACCAGAAAACTGTCCATATGTGATCCCTTGTATATGCCTGTGGACATGAGCTTATGGCGTATTCAGCCCCCACAGGAGAATCTGAACCGGTTTGTCACGAGTCAACCATAACTACCGGCTGACGGCAAGGGAAAACCTGTGCTGGAATATCTGTGAAGAGGGTATAAATACAGCAATAGTGGGCGTTCAGGCAAAGGCCTGAAATTACGACAGAGAGTAAAATGTATTTAGCAGTTTGTATTTCAAAGAGGTGTTGTGCCTGGCTGAGGAAAAATATATTGGGCGTTATTTTTATCGCCAGGTGAATCAGGGCTCTTTAATTTTCAATAAACGGGGCAGTAGTGGAAGAGTTGATATTTCCCCCCTGTTCTTTTTGTAAACGATTTAAAAAAACATCCGGCATATTTTTCTGTCAGTCTTACTAAAACCGGTTGGAAATAACAACCCGTTTTTTTCAGGCATTCATCACTCAGAAAAAAGGACTGGATGACGTAAAAAAATGATGGTAAAGCCATTACATGATGTGTCGCCATTCATGAACTAAAGGTAAATGGAAAAACATTGATTGCTAACGTTATTTTCTGTTATGCGTTTGATGTTCAGGTTACGTTTACAGATAAATCCCGACTTTTTTGATGTGGAGGTTGACTCACTCGTTGCAAGATGTCTCAACACAGTCATAAAGAGGGTATGTAAGGAACGTACACATCCCTTAATGTTCAGGGTTTATCTCTAAACAAATCCATAGTTTTGGTATTGAAAAATTTATCTTGAGTCGATACCATCATGCTCCGTCAGTTGGCACCAAAATGGGTGCACATCCATCGACTTTTTGTGCGCATATTCAGATAAATGCATTAAAGGAAACGGATATTCCAGCTCGTGATTTGGAGATATATTGTATGCGCTGTGCTATTTTAACCCGGTTTGTTGTATTAATAACCAGTCTTTCTATTTTAGTCATTTTATCGAGCTGTGGTGGCGGTAGCAGTGGTGGTGATCCCACTGACGATACTTCTAACGTGAAACCTGTAGCAAGGATTTCACCGGCAGCTGAACAGTTTATTCAGGTTGGGGACAGTATCAATTTTACTGGAGATGCCAGTGACGATCCTGACGGGAATAGCCCGTTGAGTTATCAGTGGACGTTTTCCGGTGCCGCAACGTCAATGCAGCAATCAACCGACAGTAATGTTGGTATGGTGTCGTTTACTGAAGTTGGTACAGTTACAGTTAATCTTGTGGTAACGGATAGCTTGGGATCGGTGTCGGTTATTGCTTCTGTCATCGTTAATGTCGGTACGGTGATGCCAGTCGGCTTCCCGGCATTTAAACATCTGCCGGTATTAACACCGACCATGGTCAATGACGTAGCGACCTACACATTAAATGCCCAGGAAAATGTGAACGTTGTTATCGACACACCAGAGGGGAGCTGGACAACGCCCATGATGCGTTACAACGACTTGCAGCTGCCACCCGTTATTGTTGCCCGGCGCGGTGATGCCATCGAAGTGACTGTTAACAATAATCTTACAACCGTTAACGAGGATACAACGGTTCATTGGCATGGGTTCAAGATTCCGGGTGCCCAGGACGGAGGACCTGACATCACCATTGCAGCAGGCGATTCGAAAACCTATGGTTTTACACTCGTGCAACCTGCTGCTTCACTCTGGTTCCATCCGCATGCCCATGGCACGACAGCGACGCAAGTCTACAAAGGTTTGGCGGGTGGCTTCATCCTTACCGACGATATCACCGATGCTCTGGAGGCCGGTAATGCGCTGCCTTCCGGCGAATATGATATTGCCCTGTTAGTTCAGGATCGTCAGTTTGTTGTGGATGCTAATAATCCCGGCGTGCGAAATCTCGTTTATCGAGCCGGTATGGGGATGCTGGGTGATCGCATATTGGTCAATGGTGTTGAAATGCCGGTTCTGGAAGTAGCGACAAGCCAGTATCGATTCAGACTATATAACGCCTCCAACGCACGTACTTATGACTTTGCTTTAGACAGTGGGGCGAGTTTCTATGTGGTTGGCACCGATGGTGGACTTTTAAATACGCCAGTACTCACTGACAGCATTATGTTGGGTGCGGGTGAGCGTGCTGAAATTGTGGTGGATTTTCGTAACCTTCTTGATCAACAGGTCAAACTGGTGAGTCGTGCGTTTACGGGTGCCGGAATGATGGGGGGCTCATTGCTTAATGGTGCAGCCTTCGATGTTATGAGCTTTGATGTCAACACTGAAGTAATAGACCCGGTAACGTTGTATGCCAGTTTACCAGCCAGTGCAGACATTAATACCCGACTGACAAAAGAGCAGGCCAGCGTTACCAGAGATTTTGTGATGAGTATGGGGATGAGCGGTGGTAGCGCAGTGTTTTTGATTAACGGAATCAGTTTCGATATAAATCGTGTCGATGAAATGGTTACCTCTGGTGCTGTTGAAATCTGGGAGATCAGCAATGCCTCAATGGTGGAGCACCCGTTCCATGCCCATGCCATACAATGGCAAGTGCTTGATCGTGGGACTATTGGCGGGACACTTTCACCTGCCAGCGGAATTGATCTCGGCTGGAAAGATACCGTGCTCGTGCAGCCAAATGAAATGGTGCGATTTATCGGTCAGTTCGATCCGGTGGTAAACACCGGGTTGTATATGTACCACTGTCACATTTTGGAGCACGAAGATGCCGGTATGATGGGAACCTTTGAAGTGTTGCCATAATGTAAAAAGTGAATTAAGCGTTAAAATACCCTCATCCTGAAAAAGCAATGAGTATTTAATCTCTATGGGTTCAATTCCCCGCAGCTTGCTGCGGGGTTGTTTATTGCAAGGGCGCAAAGTTGACTTTTTCCTCTGCGCCTTTGCGTTTATAACACGCATTTGTCAACGCCACTACAATACGCCTTCTGGTGTACTAATGAGGTTTGTCCGATGGCTCAGGATCGCTCGAACAATAACTGTCTCATTGGTGAACTGGCCCGGTTTTTTTGAGCGTGTACAAGACTCAGGTGGAACCGCTACGCTTGTTCCACCCTGCCTGCATACATCACTGAAGTTGACGTATTCATCATCCGGGTCGGGAATATGTCAGGATCAGGGGAGTGATTTGTTTGTTCCGTCTCCTCAAACACAAGGTAAAACCGGGTGGAACAAGCGTAGCGGTTCCACCAAAAGGTCAAGGGAAGAACATCAGTCCTTTACAACCTGTATTACTCTCGACCCAACCAAAAAGCGACAGTGATTGTTCGAGCGATC
>JAADIL010000026.1:3032-17284 GCA_013151355.1 Gammaproteobacteria bacterium | reverse complement strand
CGGTTGGTTATAAGTACGCCCTCCTACCCGTGATCTGGCTTCGACGACAAGTACCGACACATCATTTTTTGCAAGTTCACGCGCAGCACTCAGCCCGGATAAACCGGCTCCGATAACAACAACATCAACGTCTGCTGACGATTCACAAGCACTCAAATGAATCAGACTTAATGAAGTTGTCGCCGCAGCGGCTTTGATAAATGTTCTCCGTTTCATGGGATACCCCCTGATGATAGATGTTTAGGCGGAAGCGCTCATCTATCTCACCACTTTGTTACCCAGGCCGTCTGTAGAAAAAATGTTACTGAATGTATCAACACTGTATGAAACGGGTTACATTCGGAAACATTTCATTCTGTTGACCGGACTACAGTCGCTGAGTTTGGTTAAACGGGAAGGAACAACAATGATATTCGTTTAGCTGGTTGGTACACAGAAATAAAGATAATCATGCTGTCTGGTGTACAATTGCCATACCTTCAACATCGCCGATACTCCAGAAAATCAGAGAAGTTTATTTCCCGGTTTTCTGACATGCGGACAACACCAGCCAACCACCATGACCCTGAATCCTGACCCCACACTGCTGACTGTACTGGATTACTCTGGTGGCCGTGGTGGTCTCTTCGGCCTCTGGTGTGCTCAAGGCGGGCTTTCAGCAGTTTGATCTGTTTGGTGTGGTTATCATTGCCATTGCTGTGGGACTTGGCGGAGGCTCTCTGCGCGATATCCTGCTGGACCGTGAGGTCTTCTGGATTCGGGATCAGGTATTTTTTATTGCCTCGCTGGCCAGTGCTATTATTATTTTTATCGGCGCACGCCTGACAAAAATATCACCCCGACTGTTCCTGATTCCCGACGCTGCCGGTCTGGCCTCTTTTGCTATTGCCGGAACGCTGGTGGCACTGATATATCCCCTGGCTGGTAGCCAGTTTTATGGGGGTGATGACGGGCATTATGGGCGGTATTTTTCGTGACCTGTTATGCAACGAACCTCCCGTGATCTTTCAAAGCCCACTCTACGCCACTGTCTCATGGGCCGGTTCGCTGATGTTTATCGGCCTGCTGTATATTGAACTGGATGTCACTGTGGCTGCCATCATCTCCGGGCTCAGCATGTTTATTGCTCGTCTGCTGGCCATTTATTTTAATGTCAGCCTGCCGAAGTTTCGTTTCAAATCCTGAAACAAGGCAATTGCTTGCAAATACATCAGGCTTTTTATACTAACGCTTTTTGCGCAGCAAGCTGATATGTAAAGTCCAGTACTTCGTCAAGGCTATTTTGACGGAGTACCAGAAGGCTGTCCGGGAATGAAAGTCATCGCGAGAGAAAGCCATTTTGAGTCCATTTTTGTGATCATTTGAGGCGAATATTGAGCATATACCCCATAGCGTTTGAGATTTCGGTTTTATTGCACGCCCTCTTCATTCCATGGCTGCGTTGAAATTCCTCACAATAGTCCGGCTATCTACTCGTCATTTCGTCATTTCGTCATTTCGCTTCACCTAAAAACGCCTACTTTTGGTGCCATGAAATGAATATGACGCACACTAAAAGCCGAAATCTCAAACGCTACGGGTATATTTAACGAAAATGATCAGGAAAATGGGCCAAGAATGGATTTTTCGCAGTAGACTTTTCATTCCCCGACAGCCTCCTGAGTAATAGAAAAAACGACCTCTTTTCCTGTACGTCCCTTTGTGTCTACCCCACCCAGTGGGGTAACAAGCATAAATTGCTCGACCATTTCTGCTGTTTTGTGGCAAATAACGATAGTCGATGACAACTCTTTATTTGCCAATCCAGACAAACGAAATGCGAGGTTGGTACTATCCCCCACCAGAGCAAGGTTTTCTGAACGCACACCATAATGAGACACGGTGACAGGGCCAGTCGAAATACCCCAACCTAATTCCAGATGACGTAATTTTGAGTATTTCTCCGGCAAACTGGAAAATAGCGCGGTGGCCGCTTGCTGCTGAACCAGAGCAGCATGACAGGCACTCCGTACTACCGCTAAATCATTCTTGTCGTTATGCTCCCAAAAAGCAAAAATTGCATCGCCTGCAAAATCTTTTACTGTGCCACGATTTTCATGAACGATATTCGTTAGCGATTCATAGAGCTGTAACAAGACCTCAAACAATAAAGAAGACTCTGTTTGTTGCGCAAGAGTGGAAAAACCTCTGATGTCAGCAACAAGGTGAGTCACCATTTTCTGTCGGGACAAAACCCGAGTGGTCTCAACCTGATCAACTTCACCAGGGTTATGGCGATCCGATTGTTCAGGAAAAACGACATGCAACTTTGTTGAACCAACGTGCACAAAGTCACCTGAAGTCAATTTTTGTTCACCACCCGGAGTAATGCGGACATTATTCACCCACGTCCCGTTCCGGCTGGAGTCCTTGATAACAAGAGCACACCCGACACAGGTAATAACCGCATGATCCCGGGATACGTTCGCATCACCAATAATAATACATTTGTCAGCAGGTACTCCCTGACAAACCCGTCCGATATATAATCTTTCGATGACATCGACATGATGGCAACAACCCTCTACATCCTGCCATTCCAAACAGGGAAGTTTATTATTTTCCAGTGCCATAACACCGGTATTCTCGCCACAAGTTACGTTCTTTACGCAATGTAGGGCTCCCTTGCCTTCAACCTGGAAATCATTAGCTATTAGAGCATGTTATGGGGGCACTGAGGAGATTTGAGCCGTCACCCATTTAAAAAAATAATATTCCTGATACGTTATGCGATAAATCTGCCAAAAAACCACAAAACTGCCCAATTATCGAACAATTCATGCTTTATCACTCTTCGTGTTTATGGCTCTTAATGTCTGAGTATTGGGTAAAAACTGTGAGTTTATGGCTGTTTTGGATGGGTCAGGACCTCTAAGCAGAGATTTGGGTTTATCGGCCTGCTGTACATTGAACCGTGGCCACTGTCATCACCGGGCGATGCATGTTCATTACGCGCCTGCTGACAACTTGTCTTGATGTCAGCCGACCGAGGTTTCATTTCAAGCCCC
Organism: Gammaproteobacteria bacterium; assembly: GCA_013151355.1. GTDB lineage: Bacteria > Pseudomonadota > Gammaproteobacteria > SZUA-152 > SZUA-152 > SZUA-152. The sequence goes on along the minus strand of JAADIL010000026.1, from coordinate 14,237 downwards.
ACAAGACACACCTGTGCGAAAATCGGCCTCTCAGGTGCGACCGTGTTAATATCCGCCTCATGCTGACTTTCCCGAATATCGACCCCGTCGCCCTCAGTCTGGGCCCCGTAAAAATCCACTGGTACGGCATCATGTACCTGGTCGCCTTTGGTGCGGCCTGGTGGCTGGGCAAGCGCCGCGCCAAACAAACCCCTCCTGTTGAAAAAGGCGGCTGGAACGCCGAGCAAATCTCCGATGTGATTTTTTACGGTGCCATGGGCACGGTGCTGGGTGGACGCATCGGCTATACGTTGTTTTACGGATTTTCTGATTTTCTCGCCGACCCCGTTTCTATCTTCCGCATTTGGGAGGGTGGCATGTCCTTCCACGGTGGTTTGCTGGGCGTACTGGTGACCATGTGGTTATTCGGACGCAAAAGCAAAAAGAGCTTTTTTGAGATCACTGATTTCATCGCGCCGCTGGCGCCCTTCGGCATCGGTGCGGTGCGCTTCGCCAATTTCATCAATGGCGAACTGTGGGGCCGGGTCACCACATCACAATGGGGCATGGTGTTCCCCAGCGGTGGCCCGCTGCCGCGTCACCCCTCACAACTCTACGAAATGTTTCTCGAAGGTGTACTGCTGTTTATCATCGTGTGGATTTACTCCGCCAAACCTCGCCCCCGTATGGCGGTGTCAGGCGTGTTCGCCCTGGGCTATGGCAGCTTCCGGTTTTTTGTGGAATTCTTCCGCCAGCCCGATGCACACATGGGCTTTGTGGCCTTCGACTGGATGTCACAAGGGCAGATGTTATCGGCACCGCTAATTGCGCTGGGCATTGTTTTACTGGCATTGGCCTATCGCAAAACCGACGGCGAACAAGCGAAAGAAAGAAAGAAAAAACCATCGTAGGGTGGGCAATGCCCACCAGACAGGTTTTGACAAAGGGTAATTGGTGGGCAATGCCCACCCTACAGAGAGTCGTATGAAACAGTACCTTGATTTAATGCGCCATGTTTATGAAAACGGCACCCTCAAGACCGACCGCACCGGCACCGGCACACAAAGCGTTTTTGGCTATCAGATGCGTTTCGATCTGGCTGAAGGCTTTCCCATGGTCACCACCAAAAAACTGCACCTGCGTTCCATTATTCATGAACTGCTGTGGTTTTTGAAAGGTGATACCAACATCCGCTACCTGAAAGACAACGGGGTAAAAATCTGGGATGAATGGGCCGATGAAAACGGTAACCTCGGGCCGGTATACGGTTCCCAGTGGCGCAGCTGGCCCACTGCTGATGGCCGTCATGTTGACCAGATCAGCCAGGTCATTGCACAAATCAAAAACAGTCCCGACTCACGTCGCCTCATCGTCTCTGCCTGGAACGTGGGGGAAATCGACAACATGGCCCTGCCACCCTGCCATGCCTTTTTTCAGTTTTATGTGGCCGATGGCAAACTTTCCTGCCAACTTTATCAACGCAGTGCCGACATCTTCCTCGGCGTGCCTTTCAACATTGCCTCCTACGCATTGTTAACAATGATGATGGCACAGGTCACCGGACTACAGCCCGGCGAATTTATTCACACCCTGGGTGACGCGCACCTGTATTCCAATCATCTGGAACAGACCCGGCTGCAACTCTCGCGTGAACCATTGCCCTTGCCCACGTTAAAAATGAACACCAACATCGACGACCTGTTTACCTTTACCTTTGATGATTTTGAAGTCACTGGTTACCGGTCACACGAACACATCAAGGCACCCATCGCTGTATGACCCTGTCGCTTATCTGGGCCATGGCCGATAACCGCGTCATCGGCATCGAAAATCGCCTGCCGTGGAAACTACCTGCCGACATGAAATGGTTCCGGCAAAACACCATGGGAAAGCCCATTATTATGGGTCGCCTGACCTTTGAGTCTTTTGGCGCAAAACCCCTGCCCGGTCGGCGCAACATCATCATCAGCCGAAACCCGGACTACGCCGCTGACGGCATCGAAACATTCAACTCACTGGAAGATGCACTGGCCGCCACTGCCGATGTCGAAGAGATCATGCTGATCGGCGGTATGTCCCTGTACCAACAGGCACTACCGCTCGCCCAACGCCTGTACATGACCCGGGTTCATGCCACCATCGAAGGTGATGCCTGGTTCCCGGAAATGGATCTGAAACAATGGAAAGTGATCGAACAACACGATCATGATGCCGATGAAAAAAACCCGTTACCCTACAGTTTTTTGATCCTGGAACCTGCTTGATACGAGGATATAAGCTGGGGCTAAAATCCAGAGATTGAAACCCCTGGCCACCGGCCTTCGCCGGTATGACGTTAATACTCCGTCAGCTTGCTACGGGGTCGTTCAGGAACGTGCACGTCCCTTATTGGTCAACTTCCCGGAAGACATCCGCCAGTGAGATAACCTGACTCCCCCATTTCAGCGTTTCTTCCAATGCATTAATACCTTCAGTTCCTGCCGCCATATCGAAAATCAACTGGCGGAGAATTTGATTTTATCCATGGTGTCCCCTGGATTAACAACCGTATATGACTGGACGAATGGAGAATGCTTGTTTACTGTTTGTCCATCCTGAAGTTAAATGTACTACTAACAAGACAACCCAATGGCAAAACAATTTGACACGCTGGAACCCGGTCACCAAAGCTTTATCGCCGAACAGAAAATATTTTTTGTAGCGACCGCCGGACAAGAGGGGCTGGTAAATGTATCACCCAAAGGCATGGAAAGTTTTCAGGTAGTGAATGAACGCTGTGTACGCTGGCTGAATGTCACAGGCAGTGGAAACGAAACGGCGGCACATGTGTTGGAAAACCGGCGCATGACCATCATGTTTTGCGCCTTTGAAGGCAAACCGATAATCCTCCGGCTGTATGGCATGGCACGCGCAGTTCATCCACGGGATGCGGAATGGTCACAGTGGGTTTCTGCTTTTCCTGCCCTTCCCGCTGCCCGACAAATTTTCGAACTGGATATTAACATGGTGCAAACATCCTGTGGCATGGGTGTGCCATTTTTTGATTACCGCGATGAACGTGACCAGTTAAAGCACTGGGCCGAGAAAAAAGGCACGGCGGGCGTCGTGCAATATTGGTCAGACAAAAATTCGCGCAGTCTGGATGGCAAGCCCACAGGAACTTGAACAAAGGTACACAGGGCATCGAACAAAACCACACCATACCGGAAAAAATTCCGTCGGCTGTGATGGAAAATCCACGGATATATTGAGGAAAGCGTAATGAGAAAATTATTATTGCAAATAGCCACTGGCTGCCTGTGTCTGTCAGGTGCGTTGATTACGCAAGCGTCAGAGGTATTTCCCGAAAATATTTTTGTCACGCTCAAGGACTCCGGAGAGATTGTCCGGTATGAAGGACAATCTGTCTGGAAGGGTGACCCGGTAATGCTCTACAACTCCATCACGCCGGATGGTCAACGTTTGGTGGTCAGTAGCCCCAAAACAGGCAGTGTCTACATATTCGATACCAGGACACACAAACGTCTGGCAAAAATCGAGGTTGGTAAAGCTCCCAAAGGCCTGAAAGTGTCACCCGATGGAAAAGAAGCTTATGTAGCCAACGAAGCCGAGGCAACGGTGAGTGTCGTTGACCTGGTAAATTACAAAACTGTCGCCACAATAAGTGTCGATAAAACACCACACAATATACGCTTCAGTAATGACGGAAAACAGGCCTATGTCACCCTGCAAGGCGGTGCAGGCCTTGGTGTAATCAATACTCAAACACGTAAATATGTAAAAACGATCCCGACACCGGGCATTCCCAACCCACATAACCTGGATCTCTCCACAGATGGAAAAACGGTTTATATCCGTGATCTTGGCAATTCTGTTGGCGTACTGGATTTAACCTCTGAAAAAATGAAAAAGGTTATCACCGTTGGGCAAGGACATGCCGGCATTGATATTGCCCCTGATGGAAAATATATTTTTACCGGTGCCATTGCTGATGATGTAGTGACTGTTATTGATGCACAAAACTTAAACGTCGTGAAGAAAATAAAGGTTGGCTTTGGACCGCACGGTGTACGTAGCAGTAAAGACGGTCGCTGGCTTTATGTAGCAATTACTGCGGAAGACAAGTTTGTCGTGATCGACACCCGAACCTTTGGCATTGTGCAAGAACATAACATCCCGTCTTTCCCGTTCTGGATTGCAGTTAACGGTAATCCCTGAAAACAACCAGGGCATACCAGCCGACACAACTGTCGGACGAGGTGTATCAGCTGATGAAGGTCATCGCGGGCCTTGACACAGAAGCGCCAGGGCTGTCTGGCTGTTGTGATTGATCACAACAAATCAACGTGGTACCCATGAAATGCCCACGCTGACTTTGACCAGAAGAAAAGTCGGCTGGAGAATCACTCGTAACCGACTGTATTTATCATTAAAAAATGGCGCGCCCGGAGAGATTCGAACTCCCGACCGCCTGGTTCGTAGCCAGGTACTCTATCCAACTGAGCTACGGGCGCGTAAAAAAGTGGTGACTAACGTCAAATGGCAAGGCCAAAAGAGCGGGCGAATATACCGGCTCCGTCATCCAGTTGCAAGGAAACTAACAGACTTGTTCGTTCACCCTTCGAAACCAGACCCTTACCACTCATTTTGAATGGCGGAGAGCGAGGGATTCGAACCCTCGATACGTTGCCGTATACGCCCTTAGCAGGGGCGCGCCTTCAGCCACTCGGCCAGCTCTCCCGGTCAATAACGCAATTATCTGCGAACACGACAGGGGCGCTATTCTCCCAGAATTGAGCGCAATAGAAAACCCGTTCCGGCGACTCTTTCCGATGAAACAGACAACTATTCGGCTTCCGACGATAAATCGCCAACAAGCCGGGCAGGCATGAAGTAGTGATTCGTCAAATGAATAACAAAACGGCAGAAGAGGTACTGCGATCACATCCGCAAAATACTGCTAACACATCTGAAAAGCGAGCAGGCAACCGCCTGCTACAGAACCCCCGTGAATCCGCGTTACGGTGCGGATTCCTGCGGTGCCTTTTCATTCTGGATACGTTCGTAAATTTCTTCACGATGTACGGATACTTCTTTGGGGGCGTTGACGACCTGGTTGCCTTTGACGCCCAGGACAGTTACGGTGACGTCATCTCCAATAATCAGGGATTCACCCACGCGTCGCGTCAAAATTAACATGCTTATCTCCTTGTTTACTCCAAACTCTCCATCACGTCCTTGCTGGCCCGCACTGAAGAAACCATCGGCATCTTTTGCCTAAACTACAGACTCGATTCGCATTTGCGTACACCAACCCGCACTGTCCCTGTGCGAAACTGCATGCGCATTTATTATTGCGACACTTCGATAGACTGCTCCAACCCAAAACCGCTGTGCAATGCCCGCACACCCAGCTCCAGATACTTTTCATCTACCACCACCGACACTTTGATCTCGGAGGTAGATATCATACGAATATTGATGCCTTCATTAGCCAGAATCTCAAACATCTGACTGGCAATGCCTGCGTGTGAACGCATCCCTACTCCCACCAATGAAATCTTGACGATCTTGTCGTCAGCACTCACTTCACGCGCGCCCAGATCTTTGGCCACCTGCTCCAGCACGGCCTGCGTCCGTTGAAAATCATTACGGTGCACCGTGAAAGTAAAATCCGTCGTACCATCCGCACCCACGTTCTGAATAATCATGTCCACTTCGATGTTCGCCGCACCCACCGGGCCAAGAATCTGATACGCGACACCAGGGTGGTCCGGCACACCTTGCACCGTCAATTTGGCTTCGTCTTTATTAAACGCGATACCCGAAATCAACGCCTTCTCCATGTCCTCTCCCTCGTAACTGATCAGCGTCCCTGTTTGTTCAACTGCAATGTCCTCAAAGCTGGACAGCACCCGTAGCGGTACATTGTATTTACCCGCAAACTCCACAGCGCGAATCTGTAACACTCTGGAACCCAGGCTGGCCATTTCCAGCATTTCTTCAAAGGTGATGCGATCCAGTCGTCGCGCCTTTGGTTCTATTCGTGGATCGGTGGTATATACGCCATCCACGTCGGTATAAATCTGGCATTCATCAGCCTTCAGTGCAGCAGCCAAAGCCACTGCCGTGGTGTCCGAACCCCCACGACCCAGGGTCGTGATATCACCATGTTCATTGACTCCCTGAAAACCGGCCACCACCACCACTTCGTTGGCAGCCAGCGCCTCACTCACTCGCTGCTCGTCGATATCAACAATACGTGCCTTGTTGTACGCAGCATCGGTGCGAATACATACCTGCCCACCCGTAAATGACCGCGCGGCTACACCACATTTTTTCAGCGCCATGGCCAACAGGGCAATCGTTACTTGCTCACCGGTAGACAACAGCACATCCAGTTCGCGGCAATCCGGTTGCGGCTGGATCGCCGTAGCGAGTTCCATCAACCGGTTTGTTTCACCACTCATAGCGGAAACGACAACCACTACTTTATAGCCCTGCGCACCAAAGGCTGCAATTTTTTCAGCCACATGCCCGATGCGCTCCACCGAGCCCACTGACGTGCCGCCGTATTTTTGAACAATCAGCGCCATGTCAATGGCTCATTACAAAGATGTAAATTCAACACTACTTTATACTCGCTTGAGAGACATTGTAGGACAATTCTTACACAATAGACAAGAAATTCATTTCCATGCACAGCATTGGTGCGATTTTCGGGATTTAATGGTGCAGACGCACACCGTTAATTCGCAATCAATTGCGATTTCACCCAGTCCGGTACAGCCCGTAGCGCCGCATCCAGACCCGAAGGATCTTTACCACCCGCCATCGCCAAATCAGGGCGGCCACCACCCTTGCCACCCACCTGCTGTGCAACATTATTAACCAGGTCACCCGCACGCACACGAGCAGTCTCCGTTTTGGTCACACCCGCCACCAGACTCACCCTGTCGCCGTCTGTCGCTGCCAATACGATCACCGCTGCGCCCAACCTGTTTTTCAGCTGATCCACAGTGTCGCGCAAAGACCTGGCATCGCCACCTTCCAGTTTCGCTGCCAGCACTTTGACGCCATCGATTTCCACCGCCTGCGCGGCCAGATCACTGCCCTGGCTGCTGGCCAGTTTGGCTTTCAATTGTTCCAGCTCTTTTTCCAGATCACGGCTGCGCTCGATGAGCTGCTGTGTTTTGGTTTGCGCCGTACCGCTATCAGCTTTTAACAAAGCGGCAATTTGCGCCAGATTTTTTTCCGTCTCACCGATGTAGCGCAACGCGCCTTCACCCGCCACCGCTTCGATGCGCCGCACACCGGCGGCTACGCCACCTTCGGAGGTGATTTTGAACAAACCAATATCGCCTGTGCGTTTAACGTGCGTGCCACCACACAGCTCCACAGAAAAATCACCCATGCTCAATACGCGCACTACGTCGCCGTATTTTTCGCCGAACAGCGCCATGGCACCGGAGGCTTGCGCCTCTTCCTGTGACATCAGTTTTGTTTCCACTAGCAGGTTGGCACGAATTTCGTGATTAACCAGCGCCTCAATTTCCGCCCGTTGCTCCGGGTTAATCGCTTCAAAGTGAGAAAAATCAAAACGCAGCCGTGCGGCTTCCACCAATGAACCCTTTTGCTGCACATGCTCACCCAACACCTGGCGTAACGCGGCATGCAACAAGTGTGTTGCCGAGTGGTTACAGGCAATTTCCTGCCGGTTTTGCGCATCCACCTTTGCCTCAACTTCAGCACCTGGCGTCACACTACCCGACTGCACCATTACCCGATGCAAAAAAGCATCACCCTGCTTTTGTGTATCCTGCACCGTGAGCTGCGCATCACCTGCGATAAACATACCGCAGTCACCCGCCTGGCCGCCGGACTCGGCATAAAAAGGGGTACGATCCAGTACCAGCAAGCCTTCATCACCAGTAACCAGCTGTTCGGTCTCGGCACCATCGCGAAACAACGCAACTATCTTGCCATTGTCTTGCAAGTGATCGTAACCCGTGAATTCCGTCTGCCCACTTATGGTTAGCCCGCCACCTGTTTCAACCCCAAAATTACTGGCTGCACGGGCGCGCTCGCGTTGCGCTTTCATTTCCTGCTCAAAACCTTCCATGTCCAGAGTCAATCCCCGTTCGCGGGCAATGTCCGCAGTAAGGTCAACAGGAAAACCATAAGTATCGTAAAGTTTGAATACTGTCTCGCCAGCGATTTCTTTGCCAGAAAGATTGTCAACAGCCTCTTCGAGAATGCCCATGCCGTGATCCAGCGTCTCTGCAAAACGCTCTTCCTCCTGCTTCAGCACACGCTCTACTTGCGGTTGAGCCTTGATTAATTCCGGATAGGCTTCGCCCATCACTTCGCCCAACGCGGCGACCAGTTTAAAGAAAAACGGCTTGCGCAGGCCCAGCTTGTGACCGTGACGGATAGCACGACGAATAATACGCCGCAGCACATAGCCACGGCCTTCGTTGGAAGGCACCACACCATCCACCACCAAAAAAGCACTGGCACGAATGTGGTCGGCAATGACCCGCAGGGACGTATTACTGAGGTTATTCTCTCCAGCCAGTTTGGCGATGGCGATAATGAGATGCTGAAACAGGTCGATGTCGTAATTGTTGTGCACACCCTGCAATACAGCGGCAAGGCGCTCCAGACCCATACCGGTATCCACGGAAGGGTGCGGCAACAGATTCATGTTACCTGCGGCATCACGATCAAATTGCATGAACACGAGATTCCAGATTTCGATGTAACGATCGCCGTCTTCTTCCGGCGTACCCGGTGGGCCACCAGCCACATCGGCACCATGATCGTAAAAAATTTCCGAGCAGGGACCACAGGGGCCGGTATCACCCATGGCCCAGAAGTTGTCGCTTTCATGTTTTTTGCCACCGGGCTTGTCGCCGATACGCGAGAAACGCGCAGGGTCAACACCCATTTCATTCAGCCAGATATCGGCCGCTTCATCGTCTTCGGAATAGATGGTGATCCACAGGCGGTCTGCCGGCAATTTGACGACTTCGGTCAGAAATTCCCAGGCAAACTGAATGGCTTCGCGTTTGAAATAATCACCAAAACTGAAGTTACCCAGCATCTCGAAAAAGGTGTGGTGACGGGCGGTGTAGCCGACATTTTCCAGGTCATTGTGCTTGCCACCGGCACGCACACAGCGCTGGGAACTGACGGCGCGTTTGTAACTGCGGGTGTCCTGCCCGGTAAAGACTTCCTTGAATTGCACCATGCCCGCATTGGTGAATAACAGGGTGGGATCGTTGGCAGGCACCAGCGGGCTGCTGGCCACCAGCTCATGACCGTGCCGGTGGAAATAGTCCAAAAACAGTTTACGAATGTCTGCGCTTTTCATTATATCTGTCAACCTGTTCTGCCAGCGCATATTATTATCGCGCCATCTAATTATAGTTATTCACTGTTAAACGTCATCCAGTACCTCCCGAATCTGCTCAGAGGTAAATCCCCGGTACTGAAGAAAACGGGCCTGACGGGCCCGTTCTTTGAAATTCTCCGGCTGCGCATCCCCGAAGCGTTTGCTACGCACCTGTGCAGCATGCTCAAACCACCGGGAGTCCCCGATATCGAGGTAAGCGGCCTGTATTTTCTCACTCACGCCGCGTTCGTGCAATTCCGACTGTATACGCCGCGGGCCATGGCCATTATTGCAGCGATAACGCACAAAAGCTTCGGTGAAACGCGCATCGCTCACCAGCCCCTCGTCCAGTAGCTGTTCGATCACCTCGGCCACAATATTCGCATCGTAATCCCTGGCGTTCAGTTTTTTCTGTAATTCGGCCACAGCGTGTTCACGCCGCATCAGCAAATCCACAGCTTTCCTGCGCACTGTGTTATGAACATTGAGGCGTAGCGACTCTGGTGACAACAGCGGGTCATCCACTGCTGTCGCCTCTTTTGCCTGCACCCGACTCATCGTTTTCAGGCCTCGGCCTCAGCGCCTTTATCGGCAACCTTGTCAACAGACTTGCCTGCGGGCTTGTCAGTAACATCCGGCAGCAATTTGACGCGCACCTGAGCTTCTATTTCCTCAGCAATATGCGGGTTTTCTTTCAAATAACCGCGCACGTTGTCTTTGCCCTGACCGATCCGGTCACCATTATAGCTGTACCAGGCACCACTTTTATCGATGATACCTTCCTGCACACCCAAAGTAATAATCTCGCCCTCGCGGGAAATGCCCTCGCCGTACAAAATATCAAACTCGACCTTTTTGAACGGGGGAGCCACTTTGTTTTTCACCACTTTGACACGGGTCTCGTTACCCAAAATCTCGTCGCCTTTTTTCACCGCACCAATACGTCGAATATCCAGACGCACCGAGGAGTAAAACTTCAGCGCATTGCCGCCAGTGGTCGTTTCGGGATTACCAAACATCACACCAATTTTCATACGAATCTGATTAATAAAAATCACCAGCGTATTGGAACGTTTGATATTGGCGGTAAGTTTGCGCAAGGCCTGCGACATCAGTCGCGCCTGCAAACCGACATGGTGATCCCCCATATCACCCTCAATTTCAGCCTTTGGTGTCAGCGCCGCTACGGAGTCGATAACGACCACATCCACCGCACCGGAACGTACCAGCATATCGGTAATTTCCAGCGCCTGCTCGCCGGTATCCGGCTGTGAAACCAGCAGCTCGTCCACATCCACGCCCAGCTTGCCTGCGTAGCTCGGGTCCAGGGCATGTTCGGCATCCACAAAGGCCGCCGTACCACCCAGTTTTTGGATTTCCGCCACCACATGCAAGGTCAGTGTGGTTTTGCCGGAGGACTCCGGCCCGTAAATTTCCACCACCCGGCCTCTGGGCAAGCCGCCAATGCCCAGTGCCAGATCCAGCCCCAACGAGCCCGTGGATACCACTTCAATATCACGATTCGCGCTGGCATCGCCCATGCGCATGACCGAACCTTTGCCAAACTGCTTTTCGATTTGCCCCAGTGCTGCGCTGAGTGCCTTTTGTTTGTCATTTGCCGCCATGATTCTCTCCTCCCGGTTAACTGTCTGAGTAAGGTCGATAAACGTTGTGTCATCCCGCTTTATTTTCTGTATCCAACAATACAGAAATAATATGCATAACCGCTGACTGGAGCAGACTGTAGTCTGTACATTTTATACTGTCAATACTTTTTATCACCTTTGCATTATTTACCATGTAATAATTTCTATCAGGACAGATCGCCA
>JAADIL010000026.1:0-2938 GCA_013151355.1 Gammaproteobacteria bacterium | reverse complement strand
ACAGCGACTTCAGCACATCGAACTGATGGCCTATTACACCGGCATTATCACCCGTAGCGACCTCGCCCGGGCTTTTGTCATCTCCGATGCCGCCGCGACCAAGGACCTCAAACTCTACAACGAGCTGGCACCGGGTAACCTGATTTATCGTCACAACGTATTTGGTTTTGTGCCCGGCGAGGATTTCCAGCCGCAATTCAGTGAACTGACTCCGGCCGGAGTGTTGTCGATCATCGCTGCTAATCTGGCCGCAGCCGGTGTCCCCTGTGACAGTCAGCCGTTGTACGGCATTCCCACCGAATCCCTGCCCCTGCCCGTCCACCTGCCAGAACGTGCGGTGCTGGCACAAATCCTGCGCGCCATCAAACAGGGCTGCAAGCTACAGGTCAGTTACCACTCACTTTCAGACCGGGAGAGCGGGCAAGAACGTGTGCTCGAACCGCATGCGTTGGCAAACACCGGTCTGCGCTGGCATCTGCGTGCCTATAATGAAGAAACCTGTGATTTTCGGGATTTTGTACTGTCGCGCTTTACTGACGCGCGCATGCTGCCCGAAGCCGCCGAGTCCAGCTCCCGGTACGATGACGACTGGAGCGAAATTGTTACCTTGCAACTCAGCCCGCACCCGCAACTCAGCGAGCAAAAACGCACCCACTTGCTCATCGACTACCAAAATGAAAATGGCCGGATTGACGTACCGGTGCGTCGTGTCGTGCGCTCATCGGCTACCTGCTGCAACACCTGGCAGTAGACACCACCGCGGATCACCGCATGAACCCCGATGCTCATCAATTAATTGTGCTCAATCGGGATGAAATCGAGCCCTTTGCGAGCTGGGCGTTTACCTGAAGATCAGGAATCAGGAACCAGGTCTGGTGAACGCCCTTCTAAGTCAATTAGTCTCATTGCACAATTCCAACACACCCTGCAAGGCACACTCCACTGCTTTTTCCCGCACTGCAGCGCACGATCACCTCTGAAATATTCAGTGCATACCACCGGCGTTGCTCCCTCTGTTTGCCAGGCCAGGCATACCATACCCACCGGTTTATCCAACGTACCCCCCGTGGGCCCGGCGATACCACTTACTGCGACCGTGATCTGTGCATCACTGTGAGTTAACGCACCCGTCACCATTTCTGCCACCGTCGCTTCACTTACTGCACCATGTTTCGCCAGTGTTTCACCACATACTCCAAGCATGTCTTGCTTGGACTGATTGGAATAGGTGACAAACCCCCGCTCAAACCACTGCGAGCTGCCAGCAACGTCCGTCAGCGCAGCGGCAATACCACCCCCTGTGCAAGACTCAGCAGCAGCTAACAACCAGCCACGCGCGAGCAAGCCATCAGCCACTTGTTGCGCCAGAATACGGATTCGGGGGCTCATCAGAGAAGCCTAACGCATGCATCTTGCGAGGTCATCAGACCCGAAAGAAAATACGCGTGATGCGCCGCATGTTAACGCAACGCATTAACCTGGAACCCCCGGCTGAATCGTCTGTAAAGTACGTTGAGTTTTGTGGCTGGCAAGACGCAATGAGGATGGGGACGAGGTCATGGATGACCAAAGATAGAACACCAACACCAGGAACCGTTGTCGAGTAATACCTTGTCATTGCGACGATTCACATTATACAGGACGTGTGAGAGCGGCCAATGCGGCCAGGCGCAAAAACAACGTGTTATACAGGTCGTAGTGACTCACTCATCACTCAGCGAGAGGGGATTGTCTTGCTCTGTATCAAAACCGGATACTTCGGTACAATCCCGACCGTTGCGCTTTGCCGCATACAGTGCAGCGTCCGCACGCTCAATCAGCCGATTCGTCGTCTCACCCGCCTGAAATTGTGCCACACCTGCGGAAAACGTTGGCAGTTTCATTACATCACTACCCCGCGCCTCTATCACTTCAGCCAATCGCCGACGTACTTTTTGCAGCGCACGCACCACACCTTCCTGTGCGGTATTAGGCAGCAACACAGCAAATTCTTCGCCACCATAACGCGCCACCAGATCATGATGGCGGAAAATAGAAAGCACATCTTCGGAATAACAGCGCAGCACTTCGTCACCTGCCGCATGCCCACCAAGGTCGTTAATGTGTTTGAAATGATCCAGATCCATGAATACCAAACTCAAGGGAAAACCGTGGCGCTGCACACGGCTCACTTCATCTTCCAGACGACGCACAAAAGCACGGCGATTCGGTAAACGCGTAAGCTCGTCGGTCAAACTCAGCAAACGCACGCGATCCAGCTCTTCACTGAGTTGCAGATTATCATCTTCGATAATGCTGAGATATTCCCGCGCACGGGTAAATTTGTCGCCCAGCGCCTGCTGCCCCGCAATCATTTGCTCCAGAGCCTGAACCAGCTCGCGGCGCCGCGCATCAAGATCAACGATAGTGGCTGCTTGCTGCAAGGTGCCCAGCGTATCGGTGAGCAGCCCACCAAAAGCCTCGCTTTCAGATACTGCTTCGCCCATTTGCGCAACAAAATCCGCCTGCAACTTTTGCATCTCTTCACGCTTTTTGTCGAGGTGCGCACGGTATACTGTGTTGGCCTTGAATTCGGCAACTGACTCACTGCTCCGAACAGGCTTTTCATTTACAGCGCGTTCTTCTACCGCGCGCTCTTCGCTACGCTTTTCCGATGGCACCTGAGGCGTGGGTGGAATGGGAGTGACAAGTGGTTGCGGCTGTCCTCCAAAACGCTCAACCACCGGACTGAGCGCTCGCGCCAGATCGCGGCCACGAAAACCACCCAATGTCGCCAACTCATCGGCAATGGCCTCTACAGAACGGTTTAACGCACCCAGTTCAGAAGCGGACAACGGAGGAGTCAGACGCAGTTGCACCAGACGCAAATGTGTATGCAGGGGCAAATCTGCCGGTATCAACGAGATACAGGCTTCCATCATCATCTCCAGAAAACTGG
>JAADIL010000179.1 GCA_013151355.1 Gammaproteobacteria bacterium | reverse complement strand
TGACCCCGGCTTACTACATGCCGGGGCAAGCCTGAAGCGCCGGAATGACGATGTTCGCAGCAAGCTGCGGGGAGCTAAACCCCGGGAGATTTAAAACGGGCTAAAACTGTCTATTTACCACAAGAAAACTTCTGTTTTCACCCTCCCCGGAAATCACTTCAATAATTTTGCAGGTGTCTCATGCTACCTGACATCACCAATGTAATATAGTGGGCATGCTCCGCTCAACCGGCATATTTCTTTTATTTATCAACAATGTGAATCAGGCGCTAAAAACACCTGTTTTTTAAAAATTACCAGGTATTTAACGCAAAAGGCACAAAGTTTTTTGTGTTTTTCTCTGCGCCCTTTCGTCTCTGCGACCTCTGCGTTTATCACTCGCCACTTGTCAGTACCACTGCAACATAACCTCCCACTACACAGGAAGATTGTCCGGGGGCTTAAGCCTCTGGATTCCGGCTAAAAACATGCCGGAATGCCGGTGTTTTCAATAACGAAAGTGCTGACAACACGATTTGGCCCTTAACGATTTGGCCCTTAATTCACATAATAGTATTAATGTATTTTTCCGGGGTGAACAATCGAATATCGGTGTACAATAGTTAACCGGATGTCTTATTGGATGTATTGATGAATATCGAAATACTTAACACCTCAAGCAATGCTGTTCCTTGCTTGTCTCTGAACCCGATGGGTTCAGAGGTGCGTGACAGCAGGCTATCGGGCGAATAGCACCTGAACACCTGTCCAGTCTTCACATTTTTTCGCGTCATTTGCGCTAATAACACCACATGACACTGTTCTCATTCTGACGTTCCCTCAAGGAGCGAAGGTGTGGAACGCTAATTTTTTCATCAAGGACACTAAAAATAAATGACAACAAACAAAAAATATGATTACCGGGTAACGCAGGAAAAAACGGACTGGATAGCCGAAATCACCCGACGGGTCACTTCAAAAAAAACGACTGTTTCAAAAAGTCAGAATGGCTTTGCAACAGAGGCTGATGCCAAAGCATGGGGTGAAAAAGAACTGGCGCTTTTCCTGGAAAACCTCACCAAACGAAACAAGCGTGATTTTGAACAACACTTGAAGAATAAAAAAGACAAGGCTTCACGTGAGGAGGCGTATCAACAAAAGAAGGCTGAGTTGAAAAACACAGACCCGGAAAGTTCTGATTCCAAAACCCCGGATTAAATTTTTACCCTTCTACAATCCGGATTCCGGCATTCACCGGAATAGCGAGAAATAAATGAACGAACATCAAGCCAATAACCCGCTACATGGTCTGACTCTGGAAGCTGTCGTGAACAGTCTGGTGGAACACTATGGCTGGGAAGAGTTGGGAAAAAAAATCGATATTCGCTGCTTCAACGATAATCCCTCGGTGAAGTCCAGCCTTAAATTTTTACGCAAAACACCCTGGGCGAGAAAGAAGGTTGAAGATTTGTACGTTTCCACACAAGGCAGTGTGTGGAAAAAATAAAACAAACAATAATGCCCGGTCATTTGGTACTACAGGCACCAACAGAACCAACGACACAAACACTGCCATCAAGCCAGATCGCATGATCAAGTCTGGCACCTTCCAGTTTGCTTGCACTTAATGTTGCCCCGGTCAGGTCGGCATTGCTCAAGTCACTTTCGCGTAAATCGGCATTGGTGAGATCCGCGCCCTGCAAAATGGCATAAGAAAGATCCGCACTGTTTAAACTGGCTCCAGCCAGGTCGGCATTGCGCATATTGGCGCCCAGCATAATGGCCTGAGCCAGTTCTGCACCAGACAGGTTCGCACCCACGAGGTTGGTATAGGCAATGTCTGCTCCCCCCAAATAGGCCCCACGCAAATCTGCTCCCCCCATGTTGGCATTGCGCAGGTGCGCACCACGCAGGTCGGCAGTCACCAGTTTCACCCCTTCCATCTGGCAGTTGTCCCAATTTACCCAGGGTTGAGGTCGAGCGTTGCAGTCCGCGCTTTCCTGCTCCTGCCAGGGTTGAAAATACCATGCCGCACTGATGATGCTGACCAAAAACAGGGTCGCCAATACACCACGGAGAAAATAGTGGTGTTTACGCTGTGCTGCGGCCTCGGCAATGGCGGTCTTGATTTCACGGTGACGCAGCACTACGTCTCCTTCGTCCTGGCGTCGGCCGCTGTCAGTACTGCGGCGCTCCGGCAGGGGAGCGCCTGATTCTGCCTGATCACGACGATCACGGGCACCGCGTTCATCTTCACGCATGCGGGCAATCATCAGCTTTTCGTAGGCCTTGGGGTTACTGAGATCGGCCTTTAACTCCTCGGGCAGCAACACAGGCACATCCGCTACCTTTTGCCAGCTGAGCTGGTCTGTGCTCAACTCATCGGTGTCATGGATTCGACCCAGCAGGATAAAGCGGGATATCTGCGGCGCCGGAAACGGGCCACGGATTTGATCACCCCTGCGGGTATACCAACGTTGTTTACTCTGCATGCAGTTCCCCTGACGGGTGTTCGGTATGGGTTAAAACTGGACTAAAGTATTATCTAAACCCTGCAAGTGCGAACACTTGCAGAATCCAGGTATTATTATGCCAATACGGCTATTTACAGCCACTATCCCCTAAAGGTCGGCAGATTTTATGATTTTTGTAGCTTATTTTTCTTCCGACATTAGTGAAAATGGCGACTGACTAATCTCATGAATATCACGGGCATCCAAAATCCCATTAATACTGATTTGCTGGCCAAAGCACCGCAAGCCATCGTAGATGCCTGGAAAGTGGGTCAACTGGTCAATGCCACCGCCGTCTCCGGTCAAAAAAACGGCCAGGCTACCATCAATATCAATGGTGCCCTGGTACTTGCACAGACCCAATTTCCACTCAAACCCGGGCAACCCCTGCAACTGAGGGTATCCGGCCTTGCGACACCGACGGTATTAAAAGTGATGACCAACACTGGCACACCGCCGATCACCATCAGTCTGCAACCACAAGGTAATCTGCCTGGCCAGTTGCAAGCGGGCCAACAGCTTAACGCCGTTTTAAGCCGGTCAGCAGGTGCTGATCAGACTCGCGCCTTGCTGGAACTGGCCGGTAATCGTATTAGTGTACAACTTTCACAATCGCTGCCATCGTCCGCAGGCCAACAAATCAAACTGGAAGTGGTAACTCCCGGTACAATTGCAGCACTGAAGATATTGACAACATCTCCGGCTATGCCAGCAGACAATACAAACATTTCACACGCACTGCGCGCCACCCTGCCCCGGCAGGCTCCGTTACCGTCCCTGCTCGCTAATCTGGCGCTCATTGTTAAAGACCCTGCGGCAAGCCTCCCTCCGGGCACTATTTCACCAACAACACAAACAACGACCCGGCAAATCACACCATTGCCCCGGCCTCTGATCGAATTGGTACGCGCAGTGGTAGATCGCCTGCCAGACAGTGGCGGCATCAGCACGGGTGACGGATTAAAACAGGCCGTAGCCCGGTCCGGATTATTCATGGAGGCCCGGCTGGCGCAAATACTGCAACAATCAACGCCGGGGACAATAGCGGGAACGACAACGGGAACAACAATGCCACCCATTGATTTTAAGGGTGGCTTGCTGAGCCTGTTGCTGACCTTGCTTAACTTCAGCAAAAACATACCACCAACATCGACGAGTCCTACTCCTGTACCCAATGCCACACCGCATGCACAAACCGGCACACAGGCCACACTGAATCAGCAAATGAATCTGCAACAGGTACTGGCCGAATTATTGCGGAATGTGGGAAGCGGACTGGCACGTTTGCAACTCAGCCAACTGGTCTCCGGCATCCCGGAGGAAGATGGTAAACGTGCCTGGATAATGGAGCTACCTGTACGAAATGGTGAGCACATCGACTTGATTCAGTTACGCATTGAAAAAGAGAAGAATCAGCGCTCGCCAAAAAAACCTGCGTTGTGGACAGTCACCCTGGCGCTGGAACTTCGTGAGCTTGGCCCGGTACAGGTACGCATTACCCTGGTAAACAAAACAGTGAGCACTAACTTTTGGTCCGAGCATGCCCGAACCACAGAGCTGATCAATCAGCATTTAACCATTTTACAAAACCGTTATCAGGAAGTCGGGCTCACCGTGGGCGCATTGAAAGCTCATCATGGTGCAGCACCGGAGCCTGTGTCACCCGATGCAAACCTGCCGCATATTTTACTGGATGAAACGGTATGAAAAACAAAACCACCACGACGTACACTAATTAATGGTAAAAAAACACTGCGCATCACCGCAAAAGGTACGGGCGAACTGGCGAAAAAACAATAGCGTGTTATAAACGCAAAGGTCGCAAAGACGCGAAGGACGCAAAGAAAAAGAGTCAACTTTTCGCCTTTGCGATCTTTACGTTAAATACTCATTGTTTTTTCAGGATGAAGGGATTTTAGCGCTTAATTCACATTATAATCGACAAATCAATCACTGGCTTTCGGGATAGGGGTTATCCCTGATGCTGGCATCCATCAACGTCAGGCCGACAAGACCCGAAGAAATATTTACTCATCCAACCAGGTTAACAGGAGAAAAAATCGATGTTTATCGTACTGCTTAAATTTTCTGACAATAAAAGCCAGGCCGGCCAATTTATGGAAGGCCACAAAAAATGGATCAAACAGGGTTTTGATGACGGAGTATTTTTGTTGGCCGGCAGTCTTCAATCTGATTTGGGTGGCGGGATTGCGGCGCATAATACATCACTGTCAGACCTTCAAAACAGGGTGAACGATGATCCATTTGTAGTGGAAAATATTGTACGCGCGGAAATTCTTGAAATCACACCGGCAAAAACCGATGAACGGCTGGAATTTCTGCTCAACTGAATAACTTCTGCCCCATCTTTGATCATGTTGAGGATTACGTGATCAGAAACAAAGTTGAGTGCGCGCGTAAAGATTTCAGGCAACCAGAGTGCTGGCAAAATGTGCATTCAATTTGAATGCACATTTCACAAGCCTTATTTCTGTCAAAAATTGAATAGTCGGCAATTTTTGGCGTTCGCCGACGAAATGCCTATAACATTAAGTTGACTTCCCGGTAATATCTGTAGACCATTCCAATAGTACTCAACAGAGACTATGCTTTAAACTTTCCGGCCCCTGCCTGACAGAGTCGTCAAGGATCATTCAGTACAAACACCTGCATTCCTCCCTGACAACCCTCATTAACAGCAGGAGTTTTCAGTTTTATTTTCTGACGACCAGAAAATAAATACATGTATTGAAGACGGAAAACCGGGGACAACAGAGTTCAATTGTTTTATGTTGTCAAAAGCCTTACAGGTTCCAGGCACCACCTGAAAAAGGAAGGAACCAACAAATATTCAAAGGAGAGAACCAGCCAATGTTTAAATTTCACCTGTCCAGATTTATTTTGCCTTTACTGCTCATATCATCAAGCTGGGCACAGGCAGACATTTCATTCAGTCGGGTATTTGTGTTTGGCGACAGCCTGTCTGATACCGGCAACTTTGCCTCGGTAGTCGGAGATTTACCACCGCCCTATTCCATGAATCGTATCACTAATGGACCAGTAGCCGTAGAAACACTGGCCGAGCGACTCGGACTCACGGCACAAGCATCATTGCACATGATTTTACCCGCAGCAGGCAGTAATTATGCGGTAGCAGGTGCCCGGGCTTCCGGTATACAACCTATAGACCTTGGCACCCAGATTATCAGCTTCCAGGCTAACCACATTGTTGCACCTGCGGATGCACTGTATGTGATTTTCATTGGTGGTAATGATATTCGCGATGCTCGCAGTGAAACAGATTGGGTTCTCGCCCGATCAATGATCAAAGCTGCCGCTACTGAAGTACGTAATGCGATTAAAAACCTGTCCCACATTGGCGCTCACTCGTTTCTGCTGGTTAATTCACCCAATCTTGGCCTGATGCCTGAAACCCGGCTTATTGCCACTGCAACAAATAATCCCGGACTGATCGAACACACCCGTCAACTCAGTAAACTGTATCAACACGAGCTACATAAAACAGCCTGGCATCTTAAAAATGCACACGGCATCAACATTATCGAGTTTGACCTGTTTAACTTTTTTGACAACCTGGTAGAACAGGCCAGCCATTATGGTTTTAGCAATACCACTGATGCCTGTTTTAATCCTGCCAGCTTCACTTTTCATCCCGATTGCAATTTTGGATCAAATTTTGACCAATTTATTTTCTTTGACGACATTCACCCAACGGCCCGGGTACATGCACTGGTTGGTGACGCCTTGTATGAAGCTGTCAACAAAGCAAAAAGGACCAGGTTCGGATGGTACCTGTTTAATTTCGAAATTCCCGTTTATCCGTCATTCCAGAATTGACAGATATTGAATGAATGAGAGCCGATGTCAGAATATGTAGAATTGCCGGAAAAACTGGCTATTCAGGGTAAAGAGGTGTATCTATACTGCCCAAATGGTGATGGAAAAAGCAAACTGACAGATACGTTTATTGAGCGTAAACCGGGTGTGTCGGCAACCACAAGAAACTGGAAAAGTGTGCAAAAATTAAATGAGCTGTCCACGCGCCAAAGTCACACATAACAAAAAATCTGCTCGCTCACCTGGTCGCTCACTAATCGTTTGCCTGGGCGTTGATAAAAGGGTATGAAAAAACAAAAACCCACCACCGCTGTAGCGCTACACTATGACGGCAAAGAAGCACCACGCATCACTGCGAAAGGTACGGGCGAACTGGCGGAAAAAATCATTGCCCTGGCCAAAGAACACGGCATTCCCTTGCAGGAAGATGTTGCGCTGATTTCGCTGTTGTCGAAACTGGATTTGGGTGACGAGATACCGCAAGCACTTTATACGGCCGTCGCAGAAATTATTGCTTTTGCCTATATTTTAAATGGCAAGGTACCGGAGGGATTTGAGGAGAATACACCTTCAGTATAATGTGAATTGAGGGCTAAAAACACCCTTTTTAAAAATCACCGGGTATTTAATGTAAAGGGCGTAACGTTTTCTGTTTTCTTTGCGATCTTTGCAAGTTTCCTCATCGGTAGGGTGGGCATCGCCCATCATCATGGGTTAAACAGGGCACGATTGGTGGGCGATGCCCACCCTACAAGTGGAATTACCCTGATTTTGCTGCCATACGCTGAAAACAGGGCGATTTAGCGCTTAATTCACATTATTATAACGAACGCGCACCAATGTCATTAAGTTAACAAATCGCGGTATAGCGCAGGTTGGCGGTGAGCTTGCGAACCCCAACCTGGACCAAACAGGGAAGTTATTACGCGCCCATTCCTGAAACAACAATTACGATGCTTTTTTAATCCTCTGCGCCAGCGCCACCAGCTCTGCTTCACCACGCGCAATACCACAGTCCGCAATCACTTCTTCCAG
>JAADIL010000099.1 GCA_013151355.1 Gammaproteobacteria bacterium | reverse complement strand
GTTTCCACTGCGTAACCGGAGAGGAACAGCTTGAGCATCTCGTCAAACAGACGCGCTGCGGGTACTGCTTCCAGCCTGTCCCCCAGTTTGGTGATGGGTGCCTCACTGTCAGCATGAATGCGAAAACCCAGTTTGGCGGCAAAACGCACCGCGCGCAGCATGCGCACCGGATCTTCCTGATAACGCTGTTCAGCATCGCCAATGATACGCAACAAACCCTTTTCCAGGTCACTCATCCCGCCGGTGTAATCCACCACCGAAAAATCACGAATGTCGTAATACAGAGAATTGATGGTGAAATCACGACGCCAGGCATCGTCTTCCAGGTTGCCGTAAACATTATCGCGCAGGATCATGCCGTCTTCCATATGCCCCGTATCGGTGCTGGCCGCATCGTGGCCACTGCGAAAAGTGGCCACCTCGATGATCTCGCGGCCGAAACGCACATGCACCAGCTTGAAACGTCGACCGATGAGGCGACTGTTACGAAACAGCTCATTGACTTCTTCAGGATGGGCATCAGTGGCAACATCAAAATCTTTGGGCTCGCGGCCCAGCAACAGATCACGCACCCCGCCGCCCACCAGAAAAGCCTCAAAACCGGCGGCCTTGAGACGATACAGCACCTTTAATGCACTCTCACATATATTCGTCCGGGTAATGATGTGCCCGGGCCGCGGAATGACATCGGGCGAACCCGGTTTGTCTGTTAATTCAATAGTCAAAAGCTGTGGTTCGCAATAATATTTTGGCTTGTTGTTTCTTGAGCGATCTCCAAGGCCGCGTATAGTAGCACCTTTTTCGCTCAGGCTCCCTTCGTCTAATGGTCAGGACACTGGCCTCTCACCTCGGTAACAGGGGTTCGAATCCCCTGGGGAGCACCATTGCACACTTCGACACCCGGCTCGTTCAGCAGTTGTTCGATGACCTCCAAAAACTGTTTGTGGTTGAAGGGCTTTTCTGCAAAATGGCGAATCCCCAGCCTGGCGGTCTGTTCGGCACTGATTTGATCAGTGTAGCCGCTGCACAAGATAGTCGGTAACTGTGGTTGCAGGGTCAGTACCTTTTGTATCAGCTCCTTGCCCGTCACCCCTGGCATTGTTTGGTCGGTAATGAGCAAATCGACTTCATCCTGGTGAGTTTCGAAGTAGGCCCAGGCTTCCTGGCTATCGCCATAGGCTTGCACATCAAAGCCCTTGCGTTTCAACCAGGCCTGTAGAAACCCCAGCACCGAAGGTTCGTCATCCACGACCAAAATACGTTTGCCCACCACGCTGACGGGGGCCTCATCCGGGCTTTCGACTGCGCTGTGAGCGATTGCAGCATGCTCATTTTCAGTGACGATATTTTCCGTCAGCAGCGGGAATAACAAATAAAAAATCGTTCCCTGACCAGTTTGTGACTCGACCCGAATGTGTCCCTGGTGGTCGTGCATGATCCCGTGTACCACGGACAAACCCAGCCCGGTGCCTTCGCCCACCTCCTTGGTGGTAAAAAAAGGTTCAAACAGATGTTCCAGGATATCGGGGGCCATTCCATCACCACTGTCCCGCACCGACAGCGCCACATAATCACCCTGAACCACTTCGTGGCATGAGGTACACTCAACCTGCATTTGATGATGTATAGCCTCAAGCCGCAAATCCAGTTGTCCCTGGCCATGCATGACATCGCGGGCATTGACACACAAATTCATCACAATCTGCTGCAATTGCACCGGCTCCATGTTGATGCTGACCGGTATGTCATCAGGCAGTGAGTCAAAATTCAACTGGATGCTGGCCGGTAAAGTGGAACGCAGCATTTTCACTGTTTCCCTGATTAACGGTCGCGGATCCAGGACCGTCATATCCGCCTCGGTGTTCCGGCTGTACGCCATCATCCATCATCTGTTGAATCAGATCACGCGCCCGCTCACCCGCCTTGTAAACCTGCTCCAGATATTCCTGTAGTTTTTCCTGCCCTTCACCCACACAACGGGTTAACGCCAGATCGGTATAACCATTGATGCTGGCAAGAATATTATTAAAATCATGGGCAATGCCTGCCGTCAGCTGGCCAATAGCATCCATCTTTTGTGCCTGTTGCACCTGTTTTTCCATGCGCTGATGTTCCAGCTTGAGCCGCTTGTATTCACTGACATCCTGAATGTAAACCGATACACCCTCTGGCGAAGGATACACATATAAAGCCAGCCAGCGATTCAAGGGTTCATAAAATTCCTCAATCCAGACCCGGTTTTGCTCTTGCATGGCACGGCGCAAATGCACCTGAAAAAAACTGGCTACATCCGGCATAACATTCCATATACACTTCCCGCGCAATTTGTACCATGCGGTATTAAAAATATTCGCGGCAGAAGGATTAACATAGGTAAAACGCCACTGATCATCTAACGAGAAAAAACCATCACTGATGCGTTCCAGCGTTTCATGCATCCGGTCGCCACGACTTTGTGCCATATGCTCCGCCTGCAAGCGCTGTAGTTCCAGTGCTGCACGTTTGGCTGCAATACGCATCAAGGCGCGCTCCGTTGCACCTTCTCCACAGGGTTTGTCATCGATAGCAAACAACACGCCGATGCCCTGCCCGTCGCTATTGAGCAGGGGCTCCCCCCTGTAGCTAACCGCCCCGATATCACGCAGCAAAGCATCATCGGGATAATCATCCACGACTTGCTCAGAAATAGTCAGCGGCTCACGTTGGCGACAGACATCACCGGAAGGTGTGCCTTTCAGCATACAGGTAAAAAGATCACCTTCATGATCCGTATCCCGGAAACCCAGCAATTCAATGTTATCACCGTTCTCGGAAATTTTGCCCACCCCCGCCCAGCGTACCCCCAAAGCCTCGGCTACAGACCTGGCGATGGAATGAAAAACATTTTTGGCCGGATCAGCAACAGTCAGCGCCTCCAGCGCATCTACAATACGTTTGCGCTCGGTAATGTCACGCACAATGGCGATAAACTGACCTGCGTTATCGTGCTCCGGGAAATATTGCAGAAAAAACTCCACCGGCACCTGCTGCCCTGATTTGTGTTGATGCACCGCTTCAAAGGTAAGACTGTCAACTTCATTGTTTAACAATGGCAAAAGCATTGTGCGGAATTGTTGTTCATCAATTTCCGGTTTGATATCTACCGGCCCCATCGTTAACAACTCGGGCTCGGTATACCCTACCTGTTCAACAGCTCCCATATTCACATAGGTAAAAGAAAGGTGCTCGGCATCAAAAATAAACACACTATCGAGCGTTTGATCCAGAAGCTGTTTAAATTTACTTAAATCCCGTTGTGACAAAACCTGCCGGGTCACATCAGTACGAATAGAAATATACTGTTCCGGTTTACCCTGATCATTAAACACGGGCATGATGGTCGTCTGTACCCAGTAATCACTGCCATCCTTGCGGCGATTCTGAATCTGGCCCTGCCAGATGCCTCCCTGTGCGATGGTACGCCACATACCACGAAAAAATTCCGATGGATGATTGTCAGATTTAACAATGCGGTGATTGGCTCCCATCAGCTCATCCCGCTGATAACCACTGACTTCACAAAATTTGTCATTGGCATAAGTAATAATACCAGCCACATTGGTGACTGAAATAATGGCATGCTGATCAAATACTTTTTGCAAAATTTCCAGTGGCGCCAAACCCAGCTTCGGCAATTCGGAACTTAATATGCGATTTTCAGAGGCCATATTATTCCTTCCAGGTCAATGCGCCAGTACGTTGAATGTTTTCAAACACCTCGGTACCCATATCGCGTTCCTCATCAACATTTAACAGCAGGTCATCAGGTCGCTCATGCAGAATGTTCAGGAACAACGAGGTCAGCCCGGGATCGCGCCAACCACTTTCTACCTCCCCGGTCAGAATCAGGGTAATTTTTTCAATACTGAACGCAGGTTTATACGGCCGTGCATTGGCCAGGGCATCATAAATATCGACTAACTGGAAAACACGGGCCAACAGCGGAATTTCTTCGCCTGTTAAACCATCCGGGTAACCACTACCATCCCAACGCTCGTGATGACTGCGCACAATCGGCTGGGTCAGTTCCATACTTTTCAGGCCGCGCAATAATTCATCACCAATAATCGTATGCTGGCGCATCACTACCCACTCTGCATCATTTAACGGCCCGTCCTTGAGCAGGATACTGTCCGGAATACCCAGCTTGCCAATATCATGTAACACACCACCCCGGCGCAATGCGGTCAGCTCTTCTGCACTCAGGCCCATAGCCTCGCCTATCACCACCGAAATATGCGCCAGACGTGAACAATGGTTACCAGTGTGTTCGTCACGCGCCTCTACCATACGCGCCAAAGCAAATAATAACGTCTCGGCATTTTCCAGTTGATCAGTGAGTCGTTTATGCGCCGCCAGATTATCGGTACGCGCCATCAACTCCATGGGATTGTAAGGTTTATGAATGAAGTCATTGACACCGGACTGCAAGCTTTTTAACAGTTCCATGCGGTCATTGGTACCCGTCACCATAATCACCGGCAACAATTTCAGACCCAGGTTATTACGAATCTGCCGACACAGCTCATCACCATCCATGCCCGGCATGCGCTTGTCAGCCAATACCACATCAAATTCTTCTTCACGCAGCTTGACCAACGCCTCTTCGGCACTACAGGCTTCAGTAACGCAATAACGGGAGCCACTCAAAACTTCTTTTTCCAGCTCCCGGTGCTGTTTTTCATCATCAACAATAAGCACCTTGAACGGTTGCTGTATTTTAGCCAAAGACATTCTTGTTCCCTCAATTCATGTCAGATTGCAGTCATCCTGTTTTTCGACTGCAAAATAAACTTTACTCAATCATTATTTTTATCAGCACTTTATTCTAACTGGAAATATCAGGCATTTGCTTCTGCCATATTGAGCCCACTTAATACAAGCACTTTAAACAGCTGTATTTTATCAAGCGGCTTGGCCAGACAGGCTTCTGCACCAGCTTCCATCGCCTGCATCATATTTTCGAGGGTATGGTAACCGGTCATCACCACTACCCTTGTGCCACAGGTTTCCGGGTTTTCCTTGATTTTTCGACACACATCAAAACCCTTGATACCCGGCATCATTAAATCCAGCAATACGGTATGGGGACGAAAAGTCTGTAGTTTCTGACCCGCTTCGAAACCATCATTAGCCACTTCCGTCTGCACCGGGTCAGGCAGGCCCTGCAACAGCTCCACCAAAAACCCGGAAAGTTGCACGTCATCGTCCACAATGAGAATACGATGCACGCCATCGTCACCAGGCACAGAATTAATATGCGTAACCAACGCTTCATTTGCGGGTACGTAGCGGGAGGCAAACCGTTTCACTTCGTCTTCGGCAAAACGCCGATGCCCACCCGGTGTCGTCACAAAGGCCAGTTTTCCTGCTAACGCCCAATGCCGCAAAGTAACCGGGGAGATCATCAACAGAGTCGCAGCCTCACTCGGTGTCATATAACGAACTTTATTTGAAGATTTGTCCATCGCATTTTCCTGCAAAATTAACCATTTCATTAAAATGGCGTACGGCACACCTTTCTTGTGCTACCCGCACGCTACATCAGACCCGACAACGATTCAAACGATTACAACGGTTTTATCGTTTGCAGCGAATACATCGTCATTGACCAGGGGCTTCTTTAGAAAAAAAGAAATAAGGAACGTGCATGTTCCTGACACTCACTACCGACAAAACATCCTGTTGTATGAAGAGAAAATGACCAGAATCTTGCGCAAATCCCGTACATCTGCTAACCAGTACATCAGCCAGAGCAGTGAATACACAGCGAGGAAATTTTCGAATGTCGATTAATTACGAAGAGAAACGTGATTTTATTCGCATGAATACCGAGCATGCTTTGCAGTTCCGGGAAATCGGCTCGAATGAAATTCAACAAGGAGTTTGCCGCAACCTTAGTGCCACAGGCATTATGTTCACTGCGAAGCAGGAGATTCCCAGGGGAACGGAACTCGCAGTCACTATCACACCACAATATTCCATGGTATCGCCGATGATATCGCCGTTTGATGCCATAGTGCGGGTGGTGCGAACACAAACCAATGGTATGTCATCACAATACACGATTGCTGGCAAGATCACTTCGATTCAGTAAGTTTCCGCCCGGGTTATTTGCGCAGGGCACAATAAACTCAGGGTTCAAAACGAATCACATCCCCAGGGCTCAGTCTGACCGTCTCCGAGTCCAGTTCTCCCACTGAAAAAAGTCGTTGTACCCGGGTCACCACCAGAATACTGGTGGGACTTTCCGAAAAACCCAACGCCCGCTGACCCGGCAAGTCGTTCACCGCAGACTGGCTCAACTGCAAGGTATTCAGCACATCACCCACCTTGACGTTGGCCGCACCACCCGCATCAAAAAATACCTGTTTACCTTCGGCACGAATCACCCGCGCAGTAAACAGTTGTGCGTTGAGATCATTCACCAGCATACCCACCAGTTTGTCCAGAACACGATGAACCCGCTGACCAAAGGACGAGGCATAAAACTTGTCGTTCAACACCGGCGTGGTGACGGGAAAATCAAACAACCCGGCATCCACGACTGACTCGTTGAGCCGGTGACGCGCCACTTCGGCACCGGTAATGCCATCATGCACGATAATATCCAGCTCCAGATGACGCACCCTCGCACCCAGCAAATGTTTCGTCACACCCATATCACGAATCACCCCGCTCACCACAAATTGCACACCCAGAGATTCCGCAAATTCTGTGGCCAGCTGCCCAACTTCCTGTGCTGCGGGCAAGGCACCCAAAATACGCCCCTGCGATATCACATCGTCATCATTCAGCGGTAGCAAATATTGTGAGGCATCAGCAGTACGCACACGGCCATCCGCATCCAGACGACGTTTCAATTCACGGGCAAGCGCAACTTCAATATTGGGTAAATCAGTAATCTGGGCACGATCCAGTACATGAAACTGGGTAATCGCCATATTGCGGCGATACTGACCACCCACGCCGGGTGAAATTCGCGATGTTTGCGGGCGGGTCTTGCGCACGCCAGCAGCACGATTTGTCACAGCAACGGCACCCGGCACCTCTGCCCGGATACGCACGTAATAATTAGTCTCGTCTGTCCACTCGTCGAGGATGACCACATTGGTAACATTGCCCCGTGCGGTAAAACGCACGTTGTCCGACACCACCCCGTGAGACGACACCACCGTGGTCGTAGAAACCCGGGCATTGGTCTGCAACAGTGCCTGCCGAATGGCATCCTGCAATGCCAGACGTTTGGCCACACCCACCGGGCCATTAATGGGCGACGTACCTTCCGCCTCCACCGCCTGGACCTGCGCCGCACCCAACAGCAACCCGACCAGAAACAACCCGGCGAACCACATAACATACGATTTAACAAACTTCACGCCTGTCAACACGCTGACTCCTTCTACCTGTCACCGGCAACATCACTGATGACAAACAATCAATTACTGCCGCTAGCGGCAAAAAGCGGCAGAATCTTTAGTAATTACACGGGTTTAAGTCCTTCCATAATCCGCGCACCCCTATTTGGAAAAACACCGCAGGACCTTGTTAATGCTAAAGAAATCCCGCCAATACGCCGCTGTAGCAAGGACGGGGACTCACCATGAAATTTTTGCACATACCACTGAATACACTATCCGTGCCAATGCGCCGCCAATTACAACGAACAGTACAACAAACCCTGTTGCCAACAATATTGCTTTGCAGTATCGGCAGCGTCGCCATCGCAGGCATTCAGCACTACCAGGCACCGTTGGAAAAAGTAAACTGGCAAACCTCATCGAAAAAATTACACTGCACACTGAGCCACGACATCCCCCTCTACGGCACCGCCACCTTCGCACAAACCGCTGGCCATACACTGGAATTCAGGCTGGTGGTGAAACGCCAGGCCAGCCGCGCCAAAGACCGCGCTCATTTACGCTCCCTGCCGCCAGGATGGAAACATCAGGCAAACGTGGTAGATCTGGGTGAAGTACCCATACACAAAGGAGACACTCCGTTTCAGTTACAGGAAGACCTGTCACGCCGCATGCTGGCCGAATTACAAAAAGGCATGTTCCCCACGTTCAGTTATCGTGACTGGGCCGATGCCCGTGATCAAATCACCGTTGCTTTGCCCGGCATCAACATAAAACCTGTACTGGATGAATTTATTGCCTGCCTGGCAAACCTGCCGGTTTATAAATTTATGGATTTCAAGGACAGCCTGCTGCACTTCGCTTTCGGTAAAAGCACACTCGGCAAAAAAGATCGGAAACGTCTTGATGAACTGGTGCGTTATATCAAAACTGATCCACAACTAAAATACATCGACATTACTGGCCACACCGATAATGTGGGCCGACGCCGCAGCAATGACAAACTCAGCCAACAACGTAGCCAGGCGGTAAAAAACTACCTCATCGCCAAAGGCATTTCACCGCAACTGTTTAAACTGAAAGCCCTTGGCGAACGCCATCCAGAGGCCAGCAACCGCACCGACGAAGGCCGTGCCCGGAATCGGCGCGCCATGGTCAAACTGGTTAAATAAGTCATCAGCCTTCAAACAATTTTTACATTCACACAGGAAAAAAATATGAACAACCCGTGGAAAATTATTTTATTCTTAATTTTTGTAATGAGCCTGATCGCCTGTTCCGAGCAAACATCATCAGAAAAAACGGTGGCAGAAAAAGAGCATTTTCTGAGCGAAAAACTGGAAACCATCAAAAA
>JAADIL010000100.1 GCA_013151355.1 Gammaproteobacteria bacterium | reverse complement strand
GCACACATGGTAAACCGGGTGTCGGCAACACAAGACCTGCTGGGCCGACAAATCCTCATTGAAAATGCTTCTTCGTATCTGGAGTTCTCTATATCGACAATACCCGAATGGGAATTTGTGGTGGCTTTGGCGCAGCAGGCAGATTGCAAACTTTTGCTGGACGTTAACAATATTTACGTCAATGCAATGAACCATGAGTTTGACCCGTTATTATTCTTGCAATCCATACCGGTGGAATTGGTGGACGAAATTCATCTCGCCGGACATACCGTAAAAACCTTTGGCGAAGATGTGTTGCGTATCGACACACACGATCAGCGGGTGTGTGACGCCGTGTGGTCTCTTTATGCTTCTGCGGTTTCCCGTTTTGCCGACCGGCATTGATCGAGTGGGACAGCAATCTGCCACCACTGGCTGTGTTGCTGGAAGAGGCGCAACGTGCCGATGCCGTTGCCGGTGTTGATTCGAGTGTAGATGCAGGAGAGCGTCATGAACACATTGCGTGAGCAACAACGCTGCTTCGCACAGTTTGTTGTTGCCGGTGATGATGAATCGTTCGTTTCGGAAACACTGGCATTGAAACAATCCCCGTCCAGCCACTTTAAAGATGCACAACGCTTGCAGATTTATCGCAATAATTTTGTGATCAGTTTGCGTGAGGCCCTGATGGGTGTTTATCCCGTAATTTACAAGCTGACAGGCGAGGAATTTTTTCAGCATGTTGCCCGTGAATATATCCGGCATCATCCCTCACGCACGGGAAACCTGCATGATTTTGGCGATAAATTTGCGGGCTTTCTGCAAGCTTTCCCTGACCTGGAGGCCTTGCCTTATTTGCCGGATGTGGCACGACTCGAATGGGCTTACCATCAGGTATTTCATACTGCGGAAGACGGGGTGTTGAATCTTTCGGCACTGGCGGCGCTGGATGAAAAGCAAACCGCCAGCCTGACCTTTCAGCTTTCGAACTGTTGTGTCTGGCTGACATCGGACTATCCCGTATTGCGTATTTGGCAAGTGAACCAGAATGATCAGGAAGAGTTGACAGTATCACTGGACGAAGGTGGTGTTCAGTGTGTGGTACTGCGTCATGGGCAACAAATTGAATTTTATCCACTCAGTGTTGGTGTATTTACGCTGATTGATTCACTGGCAAAGAATAATGTTTTTGCACAGGCCTGTGAGGATGCACTGGAAGCAGAAGCTGATTGCGATATTGCTGCGGCATTACAATTTTTGGCAGAGAAAAAAATAGTGAGTGGTTTTTCTCATTCATCCTGAGTCCGACAGGCTCCTGGTACATCGCACAATACGTAGCCATACACATAATGGGAAAAGCACATGACGACGTTGTCTGATAATACCTTGTTAAACAAAGTGACGGGATGGGTCATTCCCGTTTATGAAAAACTCGACTGGCTGTCGCCCCTGAGTATTTTGGCAATTCGCCTGTGGGTGGCGTGGGTCTTTTTCAAATCCGGCCTGACCAAAATCAACTCCTGGGACTCCACTCTATACCTGTTTGAGTACGAATATGCAGTGCCGCTGTTGTCACCGGAAATGGCTGCTTACCTGGGTACGGCTGCCGAGTTGTCATTGCCCGTTTTATTGGCCCTGGGTTTGGCGGGGCGTTTTGGTGCCATTGCCCTGTTTATCTTTAACATCATCGCAGTGCTTTCGTACCCGGATCTGAATGCAGCCGGGATACGCGATCATCAGGTGTGGGGCATCATGTTGCTGGTGCCGTTGTTGCACGGGCCGGGCAAGCTGTCCATTGACTACCTGCTGTGCAAAAAACTGTGTCCAAAGAAATGAGCAAAAAGCGTGTTATTTTTTGTTGGCCAGTTTTTGCACGCACAATAAATAGCGTGATTCATCCGGTGCACTGTTATTGCGTTGCGCCTCCCACAATGATTGTCCCAGGCATTCCATGATTTGATGTTCCACCTCATGCACATCCTGCAAACGCAGTAACAGTTTTTTGTGCGCCAGCACAATGCCATCCGGTCGGTCAGTAGACAGTTGCTCACGAATCGCGATGTGCATGCCCATGTGCATGAAGGGGTTGGTTTCACCCATTTCGGGCAGGAAATCCTTGTCCAGCGCATCTTCGCCCTGTTCCAGCAGGGCGTGGTATTCCGGGTGCAGTGATACCACCCCGGCGATTATTGTCTCCAGCGGCTGCATCAGTTCGCCGTTTTGCTGCTTGTGCCAGGCGTCGAAGTACATTTGCCGAAGTTGATTTCTGTCCTGTCCAAACATTTATTCATGCACCTTTTTTTTATATTCACACAAGTCTTCAATTACGCAGGAACCACAACGTGGCTTGCGGGCGATGCAGGTGTAACGCCCGTGCAGAATCAGCCAGTGATGTGCATCAAGTTTGAATTCATCCGGCACAAATTTCAGCAGTTTTTTTTCCACGTCCAGCACGGTTTTTCCCGGTGCGATACGGGTGCGATTGGAAACCCGGAAAATATGCGTGTCCACTGCGATGGTGGGGTGGCCAAAGGCAGTGTTCAAAATCACATTGGCGGTCTTGCGTCCTACCCCGGGTAGTGCCTCCAGCGCGGTGCGGTCTTCTGGCACCACGCTGTTGTGCTGTTCCACCAGCATACGGCAGGTTTTAATAATATGTCGGGCCTTGCTGTTAAACAGGCCAATGGTTTTGATGTATTTTTTCAGCCCGTCTTCGCCCAGTGCCAAAATAGCCTCCGGGGTATTGGCCTTCGGGAAGAGCCTGGCCGTGGCCTTGTTGACCCCCTTGTCTGTTGCTTGTGCGGACAGGGTTACCGCCACCAGCAGTTCAAAGGGGGTGTGGTAGTGCAGTTCGGTAGTGGGCTCGGGGATGTGCTGCTGTAGCCGCCGGAATATTTCCTGTCGTTTTTGTGCGTTCATTGCGCGGGCATTCTAAACTGTTTCGGGTTGCAATGTTGTTGCAGAGTGTGTGCTGTTGAGCGGGCCAGCAGGCCGTTCTTTTTTGGTGCGTACCGCTGCGGTGCGGATGAAAAAAATACCGCGTGTCACTGCAAGCCTTGCGCCGCCTGGCGAAAAAAATGTCAAGACTTTTTAGGCTTATACACAATATTTTTTCCAGGTAAAAATGAGCACATGGTGCATGGGTGATTTTGACGGCAAGTCATTGATAGCCTGTAACCCATTGAATATTCAGCAAAATAAAATATGATCAAAAAGTAACCATTTTAAATATGACGCTGGTATTACAGTGTGAAGTGATTTTTTACCACAGTTGTCCACAAAGTTATCCACAGGTTTTGTGGATAACCAGGAAAGCGATTGTACGACAATCAGTTAGCGCCGGGTGCTGACAAAATCAGTGAATCCCGCTGGTGGGTATCGTGCTGTCTGGTGAGCAAAAAAAGGGCAGTGTGTGAAAAAAGACACCCCCCGGGCCTGGCTCGGGTCTGGTAAAGTGGCGCGGATGTCCGCAGCCAATATTTTTTTACGTGTCGCCATACCTTCCCCCTTGCGCCGTTGTTTTGATTACCTGCCGCCGACAGCTTGTGATTTGCACACACTACAACCGGGTATACGCTTGCGGGTGCCGTTTGGGCATACCACTGTGGTTGCCGTGTTGTTGGCGATCAGTAATGAAACCGATGTGCCCAAATCACGCCTCAAGCGAGTGAGTGATGTGCTGGATACAACGCCGCTACTGTCGCGCCCACTGCTGAAGTTGCTGATGTGGGCGAGCAGCTATTATCAGCATCCAGTCGGAGAGGTGATGGGGAATGCTCTGCCAGCCCTGTTGCGCCAGGGGCATGCGTCCGAAGTGAAGGGTGAACCGGTCTGGCAGTTGACAGCCACCGGGCAAGCGCTGGATTCATCAGTGCTGGAGCAAACTCGCCGCCGGGCCCCCCGGCAGGCTGTGTTGCTGCAATTATTGAGCGATGCACCTGATGCCATGCCCGCGACACATATTGACACCGTGCAGGACAACTGGCGACCAATAATGCGCAAGCTGGTGGACAAGGGCTGGGTGGCCGTGACAGAGCGCTCCTGTTTGTTGCCATCGTCTGTTACCGAACCGACGACAACAGCACCCCGATTAAATGTTGCTCAGGCTGATGCAGTTGCGGTCATTGCCGAAGGGCTGGGGCGTTTTGGGGTGTATCTCGTGGATGGCGTTACCGGCAGTGGCAAAACCGAGGTATATCTGGCACTCATCAAATCCGTATTGGCGCGAGATCAGCAGGTGCTGGTACTGGTGCCGGAGATTGGTCTTACCCCGCAACTGGTGTCGCGTTTTCGGCAGCGTTTCGCAGTGCCTGTCGCCGTGATGCATTCGGGATTGTCGGATCGCGAACGTCTCTGCGCCTGGCTTACTGCCCGCAGCGGGGAAGCGGCCATTGTTATCGGTACCCGCTCGGCAGTGTTCACGCCTTTTGCCAGACCGGGGCTGATGATTCTTGATGAAGAACACGATGCCTCGTTCAAACAGCAGGAAGGTTTTCGTTATTCTGCGCGCGATGTGGCGGTGAAACGTGCCCATCTTGAAGGTCTGCCCGTGGTGTTGGGGTCAGCCACACCGTCACTGGAAACCTTGCATAACGTAGCCCAGGGTCGCTACTCCCGACTCGTACTGGCGGAGCGGGCCGGTGCCGCGCGACCACCGGACATTGCCGTGCTTGATGTGCGCAAACAACCCATGTTCGATGGTTTGTCCACTGCGCTGGTTAACACCCTGCGTCACCATCTCGACAAGGGTGGGCAGGTACTGGTGTTTCTCAATCGCCGGGGTTATGCGCCAGCCATGTTGTGCCACGACTGCGGTTGGGTCGCCAAATGTCGGCGTTGTGATGCAAACATGACATTGTTCAATGGCAATACGCGTCTGCGCTGCCACCACTGTGGCAGTGAACGGCGTGCTGATCCATGTTGTCCTGATTGCCAGAGTACCGGGCTGCGGCCAGTAGGCACGGGCACCGAACGGTTGGAGGTCGCGCTCAAACAGCAATTTCCCGATACGGGCATTGTACGCATTGACCGCGATACTACTCGCCGCAAAGGTGCCATGCAGAACCTGCTGGACAGTGTGCATGATGGCAGCAAGCGCATTCTTGTCGGTACACAAATGCTTGCCAAAGGGCACCATTTTCCCGATGTCACCCTGGTGGGTATTGTTGATATCGATCAGGGGTTGTTCAGCGCCGACTTCCGCGCCACCGAACGCATGGCGCAGTTACTGGTGCAAGTGGCCGGTCGTGCGGGGCGGGCAGAAAGGCCCGGGCAGGTATTGATCCAGACTCATCATCCCGATCACCCGTTGCTGCAAATATTATTGCACGAGGGGTATGCTGCCTTTGCTCAGGCCGCACTGGAAGAACGCCGACAGGCACAGCTCGCACCGCACTGTCACATGGCCTTGCTGCGTGCCGAAGCGGTGGACGGTCAGCTGCCGCTGCAATTTCTTGAGCACGCCCGTCAGCTTGCCGAGCAATTTGGCGCAAGCTTTGGTGAGAACAGTGTGCAACTGCTTGGTCCCGTCCCCGCTCCCATGGAACGCCGTGCCGGACGCATTCGTGCACAACTTTTGTTGCAGGCTACCGGGCGAGCGGCATTGCACCACCTGCTGGAGCCGTGGTTGCAACAATTGGAGTCCGACAAGCTGGGCCGCAAGGTGCGCTGGTCTATCGACGTGGACCCGCAGGAGATGTTTTAACCTGAATTAATCAGTCGTTCTCGCTGCGACTCAATGGATTCATTCAGATTAAAAGAAAAAGCGTTTTTCCGGTCCCTGCACAGACATGCTTTGATCCGTCATATTTTACCGAATGTTTTTCGGTAAAGTCTGATACGACAAATTTTTCAACAGGTAGTGAAAAATGCCGTTCAACTATCTCTATGTGTTATCAGGCTTTAATGTGAATTAAGCGCCAAAAATATCCAACCAACCAAATAAAATCATTGGTTTATATTCAGTGGAGCAGTCTGTTCCGCGGTCACGAATCACAAGGGCATAAAATCTGACGCAAAGGCGCGGAGAGTGCAAAAGTATGGCAATTTAGACGGTAGGGTGGGCACTGCCCACCATCAAGGCTTGACCAAAACACTTTTTGTTATGGCCTGCTTGGTATTAGTTATCTATTTACAGTCAGTGATGGATTTTTTCTTCATGAAAAACATTTTCATCACCTGGATTTGTCCGTCGTAATCCGCAGCAAAACCATCAGAAGCCTTATTGATAAAATTGCCAGTTATTTTGACAAAAACCTCATCATAAGGCTTAACTGCATGATTACTATATTTCTCCGCCATAAGTCCTAGAATCTCATTGGAACCTACAACCCAAAAAACCGCTTTTTGACCACAAGGTTGAAAGCTGTTTGCTTCATGCCCATAAATATAATGTCCAATTAGTGTTTTCTCTTCAGTATCTGCTTGAGGCTGAGATGCTTCTGTTGAGCTGCATGCCTGAAGGAACACTACACCAAAATAAATGATCAGATAATGTGTTAATTTTTTCATGCTTTCATCGATTTACTTGATAACTGTAGAGGGATTCACTTTTACTCCATATCGAGTATGTATTCTCACATGTACATGATCGGTAATTCCATTTTTATATCGATTCTTCAACGTTTTAGCTATACCGATTATGCTACTGCCTGCCTTTACCACTGTCCCTACGATATTTACAGAGGGCTGCATATACCAAACCCAACATTTAGTGCCATCACATGCCACAATTTCAACTCCAGATAACACCATCGAATCAATTCCCGATGAATATGGTTTAGAAATTTTTGTAACTTTCCCGGATAGTGGGGCCTTTACTTGCTGCCTTGGGGTTGAATTGTAGTCAGTTCCGTCATGAACTCGTGCCCCTCTAGATGCTCCATGATGGCCAGCGCCATATGAATCAGTACCACGAACAGCTAATCCAGTGGGCTTACCATAAGCAATAGGCCACATTTTCTTGATTGTTGTACCGTATGGATCGATGCGACCATCTGGTTTTTGCATAAAATTAGATTGAATTTGATCTATACCAGCTTGTGTTTTAGCCCCAAACCTTCCATCAACGACTAACTTGGGTAGAGCTTTTCCACGATCATCTCTCAAATTAATAATTTGCTGTACTGTTTTTACATCGTCCGATTTATTTGTTCCCTTGTTACCAACAGAGCTACTTAACATAATTTCCTCCCTTTTAGCCACTACCTGCCTTTTAACCCCGCAGTCTCGCACATGTTGCAGTGCAACGGGTAATGATGACGGTATGACAAAACACAGGTCTGCCGAGCCCGATAAAGGAACGCGCA
>JAADIL010000131.1 GCA_013151355.1 Gammaproteobacteria bacterium | reverse complement strand
AACGAAGAGTTTCTTCGTCATCCGCTATAATTGCGTGAAATTTTTTCACGTGGCACCTCAATGATCACTCTCAGGCCTGTGGGTTGATTGTTTTCCAGAGATAAAGATGCCTGTTCTCCATAGAGTGCGTTCAGGCGCTGTTGCACGTTTGCTAATCCTACCCCTTTGCCAATTTCATCTTTAAGTCCAATGCCGGAGTCCTCAACAGCCAGATTTATCGTATCATGCTTATAAAGATCAACAATATTGACATAACCCCCTTTTACTTGCGATTCCAGGCCGTGTTTTACCGCGTTTTCTACCAGCGGCTGAAGTAACATAGGAGGAAAAGATATAGAGCGCATCGTATCTGGAACATTAATTTTATACTGCAAACGGTGTCCCATCCGTTCTTTATATATAGCCAGATAGGCTTCAACCATTTTTAACTCATCTTCGAGTGTTGCAGAATCAATTCTGGTATATTCCAGTGTTGCCCGCAAATAATGTGTCAAACTCTGTAGCATAGCTTTACCACGAGCCGGATTTTTATCAATCAATCCAATAATATTGGATAAAGTATTAAAAAGGAAATGAGGCTCTATTTGAGATTGCAGACATTTCAAATTACTTTCCAGCATACGTTTTTCGCCATCCAGTAATGTAATACGGTGTTTCTGTAATTCTGACTCGGCATTTGATATTCTTACCCTGGAGCTAAAATAATTAATTATGATCGTGCCGAAAATGATGCCTGTCAATAAATTTGGGATAATATTTTTGGTATAACTTCCCATTAAATCAGCTGACAGTAAAAAAACGACAGAGACGCCTATTAGCGCACCAGCCATCAGTGTCAGTACTGACCAAAACAAAGTCAAATTACAATGGTATTGTAAACGAAAACGCAGGTAATAAACCGAGTGGAATACACCGAATATTGATAACCCGATTGTTTGTGAGACCATAAAATTTCTGGTAAATACATTGTTTGGGTATGTTGTATATATTAACAAGGCAATAACTGTGTTGAAAATAATAGTGAGTAATAATTGTTGGGTAAAACTTACCGATTCAATTAAGGTGTAGATATTTTTTTTCTTCATAGGGTGGCTTCAAGGTTGAAGTATAATATGTCTAAACTACCATAAAAAATATGATGGAATGCACCCCGCCTGGCTAAAAAAGAAATATAGCCTGAATCCAGTTGAACTCGAAAACGTTTGAATTGATTTCCTGTGGCGTGTTCTTGAATATGAGGGTGTCGTTGATTGTGTATCTGAGACTCGTGCGTAAAATCATCTTCATTCGTCGCACGGGCTTGATGTCCCACCCAAATGTGATGCCATAATTGATCATCCTGTCGGTTCGATTAAAGCTTTCTACGCCGCCATCGGTTTCTCTGAATTTAACATTGTCAAAATTGATGTGGGGGCCGATGAAGGGGACAAATCCATTCCAGTCAAAAAGAAATTTATAGATTTCAAAAGCGACTGCTGAGCGAGAAAACTCTTGCTCAATCCCGAATCCTTTGTCTTGAGTCGTATTGGTGCGATATGCGAGATTAAACTGAATATCCTGGTCATAATGGTAATATCCAAGTGAGAATTCGGGGAAAGCTCCTTTCTGTAAAACATTACCGTCAAGAAATGGACGCTGATTTTCATTGAAAGGACTTTTTCTGGTGAATCCTCCACTTGATAGTCCTACTCCCAGGGTAAAAGCATTCTTTATTTTCCTTTCTTTGACTTTTTTCGTTGCCTCCATTATGTATTTATAGCTAAGCCAGTATGATGTTTCACTAAGCTTTACGTTTGTTTTTTCAGTTCGGCTGAGATAATAGTCAAATTTGTATCTATCAAGCTTCTGCGCCCCAAGCTCAATCATGTGGTTTTTCGTACGATAGGCAACTCCAACTCTTAATGGGTTCTGGGCAAAAGTCACGGTGGGCGGGTTGTCTGAATTATTACCTTGTTGATATCCAACACGACTTAACAACCCTATGCCCACAAATGGCCTGATTGTATAAGGGGTAAGTGGAAATGGATAAATGTGAGTGG
Source organism: Gammaproteobacteria bacterium (assembly GCA_013151355.1). Classification (GTDB taxonomy): domain Bacteria; phylum Pseudomonadota; class Gammaproteobacteria; order SZUA-152; family SZUA-152; genus SZUA-152. The sequence goes on along the minus strand of JAADIL010000131.1, from coordinate 4,888 downwards.
CAAAGCCAGCAGAGCTTCCATGGTTAACATCGGTCTTGACTCCATTTCTTTCGACCTCTCCATTCAAAAGAATGGAGATTTCAAAATCAACGTGATTCCAAAAGTGTAGCCCACCAATAAAAAGTCGCGTGTTTTGTCTGGATGGAATTTCGTAGTTTTCAAGGGAGGCTGTCTCATTCAGAACCTGACTTGTTCCCGAGGGAATGTGTTGAACTCCCAGGCCCAGATAGGTATGAGCAAAATCAAATCTGTCGCTTGAATGGGCTGCCAGTCCGGGCAGAAGAATAACTAAAAACAGGGCACAAATTACAATTTTTTTGCTATTTTTCATGCCAAATGTATTCATGATTTTGTGATGCCATAGTTACAATTGATGCAATAATTTACCTCGTGTATTTGCCAATATGTATTAGTTTTTAACGATGGTACAGAGCCTGGTGACGAATGGTGGAGTGACAGGATAAATGGTGTATAAGGGACGTGCACGTCCCTAAACGACTAAATTCGGATCATCTCTCCACCGTACCTTCTTTTGATACGCCGTTATTGCGTATTTCCAGGCAAAACAGGGCGTCCATCAAATGATGATTCTGCTCAAACCCGTCCCTGAAATATTCCCGTCAAAATAGTCTTGACGGTGTACCAGACAGTGTCGACATCCATAAAGAATTATAAAAGAACCTTCCTGGGAAGGAGGGTTTTATGTCATACACCAGGCATTTACGAGAAGACCAGCGGAAAAAATAGCGGGTATCTTGCCTGGAAAACAGGATGATTCAGACCGGAATGCTGGAAACAATCGCCAGTTTGTTAAGGCCGTTGTATGGATTGGTAAAAATGGAGCGAAATGGTGTTCTTTGCCGTCGGCATATGCTCGTTGGTCTGGTGTTCACAGGCACTTCAAACGCCGGGCTGACAAGGGAGTCTGGCAGTGTAATACACGCGCTTGCTGCGGGGTGGTTTGTTGCTTCTTTTCTTTTGAATTATGTGGTTTCCGTCTTTTGCGAGCGGTCGGAGTGAAAAAGCGCTTTTTTTCAGTTTGGCTTCAGCTTGGTGGCGTAGCGTATCGCTTGGCAACGATATAACGCTGACAAAAGCAAAAGGAGATTGAGATGAATACATCCATTACAAAATTCGGTCATGACGCCACCGATTCCCGGCAGGGGCAGGTTAAACAAAAACAGGTCACTGTGTGGGATCCGTTGGTGCGCATATTCCACTGGTCGCTGGTAAGCGCTTTTTTTATCGCTTATTTCACCGAGGACGATCTGCTGGATCTGCATGTTTATGCCGGTTATGTCATTGCCGGTTTGCTGGTTTTTCGGTTGATCTGGGGGCTTGTGGGCAGCCATCATGCGCGTTTTACGGATTTTGTGAAACGTCCCCGTGAGGTGTGGGCGTATCTGAAATCCATTGTCGGCCAGCATCCACGACGCTATCTGGGCCACAATCCTGCCGGTGGTGCCATGGTTATTGCCCTGCTGTTGTCGCTGGTATTGGTCACAGTGAGTGGTATTGCTCTTTACGGGGCCGATGAATCTGCCGGACCGCTGGCCGTCAGTTTGGCCGGGATGAGTGAATTTTGGGTCGATGTACTGGAAGAAGTGCATGAGTTTTTTGCCAATGCCACGCTTGCACTGGTGTTTTTTCATGTACTGGGTGTGTTGATAGCAAGCTTGCAACACAAAGAAAACCTTGTGAAATCCATGATAGATGGTCGCAAGCCTGCTGACGAAGAAGGTGCAGCATGAAAACGGGGGGCGAAGTGTTGCGCAGGGGACTGTTTATTGTGTTCGTCACCGTACCTCTGGTCAGTCAGGCATCTGTAGTGGATGAGCAATTGGCCGGTTACCGGGCCGACGGGGCGGGGCCATTCAGTGCACAAAAAGGTGAACAACTGTGGCAGCGAGAAGTGGTGAGCGCGAAAGACGGGCGTGCCCGCAGTTGCACCACCTGTCACGGTAATGATTTGCGCAGTACCGGCAAACACACCAAAACCGGCAAGGTCATTGAGCCATTGAGTCCGGCAGTCAATGCTGAACGCCTGGGCAGTGCCAGGGAAATTCGCAAATGGTTTAAACGTAACTGCAAATGGACCTGGGGACGTGAATGTACGCCACAGGAGAAAGGGGATTTTCTGAGCTTTATTCGTCGTCAGTAGTTCGCAATCAATAGTGTTGAAATATAAAGGTGATCATCATGGACAATAGTAAAAGCAAAATCTGGAGTATTATATTAACCATGGGTTTCGTGTTGGGTTTGATTGGTGTCAGCGGGCTGGTGCTCAGCGATGATGACGATAATCACGAAGGTGGCCGGTGGAGTCAGTCTCGTCTGGATGTGGCTCCGGTGGACAATGCTTTTTATAAAGAGGAATGTGGCTCCTGTCATTTTCCCTACCAACCCGGTCTGTTGCCCGCCCGTTCCTGGCAGCGGCTGATGGGCGGGTTGGAGGATCATTTTGCTGAAAATGCAGAACTGGATGCTGTCGATGTTCGGCAACTCACGGCCTGGCTCACAGAGAATGCAGCGGATACGTCTGACTACAAGCGGTCACGCGGTATCAACCGTTCGCTGGGTAAAAATGATGTCCCGCTGCGCATTAGCACTACGCGTTATTTCAGACGCAAGCACCATGAACTGCCGGAGCGCATGGTGAAAAATAACCCCGAAGTGCGTTCGTTCAGCAATTGCGAGCTTTGCCATACCCGGGCAGCACAAGGGTCCTATAATGAACATCAGGTGAAGATACCGGGTTATGCCGGGTGGGATGACTGAACCTGTTTATTGATAAACTTCTGGTTAAGCTTCTGGTTAAACGAAAGGTATTTGAATGAGGCATTTATCAATAGTATTGCTGCTGATGTTGGGATTGTCAGGCCTGTTTGTGCTGACTCCCGGATTAAGCGATGAAGATCATCAGAAGGCCCGGCGGTTGAAAGAGCTGGGTGAAATTCTGCCACTGGAACAAATTATCAGGGCGGCAAAGGCCGAACAGCCCGGGCGGGTGATCGAGGTTGAGCTGGAAAATAAAGATGGACGTCATGTTTATGAAGTGGAATTACTGGATACACGTGGCGACGTTTGGGAACTTTATTTTGATGCGGCGACCGGCAAGTTGATCAAGCGTGGACGGGAAGACTGATGAGATTGCTGTTGGTGGAAGATGATGTGGCCCTGGCAGAGGGACTCAAGCAGGATTTATCCCGTGCAGGTTTTGCTGTGGATATCGCGCACGATGGTATTGACGGAGAATTCATGGGTAACGAGGTGGATTATGATGTGGTGATTCTCGACCTCGGTTTGCCAAAGAAGCCGGGACTTGACGTATTGACGGGTTGGCGCAAACAAAAAAACACAGTACCGGTGATCGTACTTACTGCACGGGATGCCTGGAATGAACGGGTTGACGGGCTGCGTGCCGGTGCTGATGATTATCTGGGCAAACCTTTTCATGTGGAAGAATTGCTGGCACGTATTGACGCGATGATCCGTCGTCGTGGTGGGCGTGCCGATGGCTCACTGGAAATAGCGGGTCTGGTGCTGGATGAGGAACGTCAGCAGGTGACGGATGCTGCGGGCACCCGCTATTCTTTGACGGGCACGGAGTTTCGTTTGTTGCGATATTTCATGAATCATCCCGGCAAGGTGTTATCCAAAAGTAAACTCACAGAACATGTTTATGAAGATGATGCCGATCGTGACAGTAATGTCATCGAGGTTTATGTACGACGTTTGCGTGACAAACTGGGCAGTGAGCAAATTCGTACCCGACGCGGGCAAGGCTATGTTTTTGCAGGTAAAAATGGAGACAAGGCTTGAATTCGGTACAGCAACGCTTGCAGCTGGGGCTGGCGACCAGCGTAGTATTGTTGATGCTGTTGTTATGGTGGCTGGTGGCGGGTGCCATTGAAAAATTTGGTGAAGAGTTCGTGCTGTCGCGACTGGAGCATGATGCCGATAGTGTGTTATCCGCCTTGCAGGTGGATGAAAACGGTGTGTTGCAGCCAGCACCGGGACGCATGACAAACATCTACAAACAGCCCTTTTCCGGTCATTATTTTATAGTGTTGAGTGATGATCAAACACTCTACTCTCGTTCATTGTGGGATGAGTCTCTTACTGTGCCGCGATTGCCGGGAGGGGTAGTGCGTCAGTGGAATGCACAGGGTCCGGCGGGGCAGGCATTGTTGGTATGGGCAGGCGGGTTTCAGAAACAGGGGCGCCGTTTTACTATTGCTGTTGCGGAAGACTTGACGCCGTTGTCAGAAAGTCTGGTGCGCTTTAACTGGTATTTTGCTGGTTTGTCGCTGCTGACATTATTGGTCTTGCTCGGTGTGCAGCACTATATTGTGTGTCGATCATTTCGACCGTTGGAACAGATTTTGCGGGAAGTTAAAAACCTGCAACAGGGTGCGGTGGGCGAGTTGAGTGAAAATGTGCCTGCCGAGGTACGACCGCTGGTGCGTGAGGTTAATCACCTGTTACGCCTGCTGGGTGAAAGACTGCAACGTTCGCGCAATGCACTGGGTAATCTCGCCCATGCCCTCAAGGCCCCGTTGAGTTTGCTGACCCGGATTGAACAACAGGAAAACGTACGCGCATTGCCCGGGCTGTCGGCTGATCTGAAACAACAGACCAATAGCATTCGGCAACTTATGGATCGTGAACTGAAACGTGCCCGGCTCATGGGGCAGGGGGCACCTGGTGTGCGTTTTGCGCCGCAGGAAGAAATGCCGATGCTGATAGATGTGTTGCAGCGCATGTTTGCGACTACGGACAGGCAGGAAAAGTCTCTGGACATTCACTGGCAGGCACCGGACATGGTTTTCATTTTTGATCGTGATGACATGCTGGAACTGATCGGTAATTTGCTGGATAACGCCTG
>JAADIL010000069.1 GCA_013151355.1 Gammaproteobacteria bacterium | reverse complement strand
ACCGGCGCGGTTTTTTTGTAGATCAGGCCTTTTTCAAACAGTTGGGTGAACAGCCATTGTTCCCAGCGGTAATATTCGGGATGACAGGTGGCCAGTTCGCGATCCCAGTCGTAACCAAAACCCAGGCGTTTGAATTCGTCACGCATGTAATCGATGTTGTCGTAAGTCCACCGGGCGGGCGGTACATTGTTTTTCATCGCAGCATTTTCTGCGGGCAGACCAAAGGCATCCCAGCCCATGGGTTGCAGCACGTTTTTGCCTTTCATGCGCTGGTAACGGGCGATCACGTCACCAATGGTGTAATTGCGCACATGTCCCATATGCAGGCGACCGCTGGGATAGGGGAACATGGACAAACAGTAGAATTTTTCTTTATGAGCGTCCCGTTCGAGGTCTTCGATGGCGCGGAAACTGCCCTGCGCCTCCCAGTATTGCTGAGCCTCGATTTCAACTTGTTCGGGCTGGTATCTGGAGGGAATCTGCTGATTGATGTTTTCGCCTGACATAGGTGCAATAAATCCTGTAACGGTGTGTTTTGAAAAGTGTCTGAAAAAAGGCGCACAGGATACCGCACTCTCCTGCCCGGACACCAGAATTGGCCCGGGAACGCGTACTCAATCCGGGCGCCAAACAGGGAAGTTGTTTCGCGCGCACTCCTTATCGGGTCCTGTTACCCGATGCATCCCGGCAACCGTCACATCACTTTGTTTCCAAAGTATTTTTTGGGAAAATAAAGTAAAGTTTCAGTATGAAGGTGCTGATATGTTGTGTAGCATTCAGTGATCATCATCGTTTCTGACAGCAATCTCTCACTGGCCCGGGCCGGAAAAATGAATAACGGCACAAAACACAATTTGCCCCAAAATAATATCAACGAAAAACATTTCCGGGGCATGATTGAGTCTACTCCCGGCATCCCCTGGATAGTGGATTTCACCACCTTCCAGTTTATCTACGTGGGCCCGCAGGCAGAAAAGATACTCGGCTATCCCGTAGAACAGTGGTACGAAACCGATTTCTGGAGTAAGCATATCCATCCTGATGACCGGCGGACCGCACTCGACTATTGCATGAGAGCCTCGCAAAAGGGCAATGATTACAATTTCGAATACCGCATGATCCACCGCGATGGCCATAGTGTGTGGATTCTCGATTATGTCAACATCGTTATCGAAGACAACACGCCGGTGCGGCTGCAAGGTTTCATGTTTGATACCAGCAGGGACAAACAGGCGGAACAGATTCTGCAGGAGCGTACTGTGTTGCTCGATGCCATGTATCGCGCCTCGCCCGACATGATTTTTGTTCATGACAACAACGGGCGCATTCTCGACGTTAATGAAAATGCAGCTCAACGCTACGGTTATACAATGGAAGAAATGCGCAAGCTCAGCATAGCCGATGTCTCTGCCCACCCTGATCGCCTGCCACTGGTGAGCGAATGCATGCAACAAGTTCTGAATGGAGAAGAACTCGATTTCGAATGGCTGGCCAGGGACAACCGTAACAAACCCTTCCCTGTGGAGACCCGCTTGCGCAAACTGGAAGGTGGTGGCGCTCCCGGCGCCCCGGCAGTCATCGCCACCATACGTGATATCACAGAACGCAAACGCACCGAGGAGTCCATCAAAAATATTGCAGCCGGTGTTTCCGCAGAAAGTGGGGACGCTTTTTACCAGCAGATGGCGAAACATCTGGCCAAACTCTTTAATGCTGACTATGCCCTGATTGGTTTGCTTGACGAGGATAATCCCGAAATCCTTAATACCCTGTCAGTATTTGCCCACGGCAGCATTACAAAAAACATGTCCTGGTCTCTGCTTAACTCACCATGCGCCAAGGTTGTTGGCAAGAACACCTGTTACCACCCCTCTGGTATACAGCAGCTGTATCCGGATAATCAGTTGCTGGCCGACATGGGAGTAGACAGTTTCATTGGCGTCCCGCTGTTTGACAGCAACAACCAGCCCATCGGCCTGATAGAAATACTTGACAGCAAACCGATGGAGCTGCAACAACAGCTTACCGAGATCCTGGAAATTTTTGCCGCAAGGGCCTCGGCAGAACTTGAACGCGACAGAATTCATCGACGGCTCGAAAATACGCAACAAAAACTGGCCCTGCATATGCAACAAACCCCGCTCGGGGTCATCGAATGGGATACCCGTTTTTGTGTGACGGACTGGAATCCTGCTGCGGAAAAAATATTTGGTTACAGTAAACAGGAAGCCTTGGGGAAAAAGGCCAGCGAATTAATTATTCCCTGTGAATCCCTGCCTTGTGTCGATGCCATCTGGCAGGCTCTTTTGGAAAATCACGGGGGTACTCGCAACACCAACAGTAATATCACCAAAAACAAAAAAAACATCACCTGCGAGTGGCACAACACACCTCTGGTGGCAGATAACGGGGAGGTTATCGGTGTTGCCTCACTGGTGAGCGATGTTACCCGGCGCATCAACACCGAAATAGAGCTTGAAATACATCGTGAGCATTTGGAAGAGCTGGTAGAACAACGCACCACGGAATTGACCAACATCAATCAGGAACTGGAGTCTTTCAGTTATTCTGTATCACACGATTTACGCGCACCACTGCGCCACATCGACGGCTTCAGCCAGGTGTTGCAGGAAGACTATGTCAAACAACTGGACGAGGAAGGCCAACAACAACTTCAACGCATTCGCAGTAGCGCACAACGCATGGGGCAACTCATTGATGATCTGCTGATACTGTCCCGGGTATCCCGTGGCAATGTCGAGCGTGAATCACTCAACCTGTCCAGCATGGCACAGGATATTTTTAACAAGCTGCAACACTATGATGCCAACCGTAAGGTCAACATCAATATTCAAAACAAAATATTGGCCACAGCGGATCACCGGTTGGTACATGTACTGTTAGAAAACCTCATCGGCAATGCCTGGAAATACACCTCCAAAACTGAGCACGCAAATATCAATTTTGATGCTGAAAAAAATGAAAAAGGTGAAACCATCTTTTGCCTGCACGACAACGGTGCGGGTTTTGATATGAAATACGCAGAACGATTATTTACCGCATTTAAACGCCTGCATTCTGACCAGGAATTTGAAGGCACGGGCATTGGACTGGCCACGGTGCAACGTATTATTAATCGCCATGCAGGACGAATATGGGCCACGGCAGAAACGGGAAAGGGTGCGGCTTTTTATTTCACCCTGAACAACCAGGGAATAGAAATTAAATAACTTATACAATTGGCATCCCTGCTTCAGCCCGTCTTCGCCCGCTCTTCAATCGCAAAAGCTCGACACAAGAATGACTATTCCTGCGTTTTTGCTCAATCAGAACGAACAAATACGAACTAAATCAGAAGGTGGGGTGGGCATTGCCCACCAGCCACACTTTGCTCAAGCCTTGATGGGTGGGCGGTGCCCACCCTACAGTCTGAGGCCTGCGTAACATCAGTGAATTAAGGGCTAAATCGTTCTGTCAGGAATGAACACGTAATAACTTTCTGAACATCACCACTCCGGACATATACCGTAGCGATTGAGGCTCACCAAACTCGTACACCACTTGAAACTTCAGGGATTGGCACATACCCTGTCACTTTGCTCCAGCACTCACTCATTCAACATCGATTCACAAGGAGTTCCCTCATGAAACCTGAAACTGTCTGTCGCAAATCACGCATGACCTGTGGTGTGCTCGCCCTTGGCGCATTGTCTCTTTTCAGCAGCATGTCTGCATACGCTGCCGACGATATTATCGTTACCCGACCACACAGCATGTCATCGAATATGTCATCGAATATGTACATTGGCGTGAATCTCGGCAATGCCATGTATGACGAGTTCAATGACTCCAGTGCATCCCTCGGTATTTTCGGTGGTTTTCACATCAATGATGTGCTGGCAGTCGACTTCGGCTGGGCAGATCTGGGGGAAGCCTCTCAGGGAACAGACAAGGCGGACGTATCTGTACTGCAAGTTGCCCTGCTGGGAAAACTGCACGTCAGTACCGATCTCTCACTGTTTGGTAAAGTCGGGCTCGCCCGGTGGACATATGACCTGAGCACCACCTCTTTCTCCGGCAGCGACGATGACATTAATGTGTATTTTGGCGTTGGTGCCGATTACCATATCAGTGGCCAATCCGCAGTACGCTTCAATGCCGATTTTTACAACATAAAACCCACCATATCCAGTGTTACCCTGACTGAAGAAAACATTTCCCTGTTTTCAATTGGTTATATTTTCCAGTTGTAAGTCCAGGCGCCTTCGCCGAAAAGCAGCGTTACAGAAAACAGGCGAAATAAAAAAGCGGACCAATGGTCCGCTTTTTTACGCGCTTTTATAAAACAGGTACGTCAGCCTAAAGACCGAACAGAGATTTCTCTTTGGACTTGCGAATTTCTTTTTCATCAGACCATTCAACAATACCCGTTTGTAGATGCACAAGTTTTAACGTGAATTTATAATAAACATCCTTCCTGCTGCTGTTACGTTTCACAATGCTGGAAAGGTTGCCGTACAACATGTATTCGGCACCGATTTGCTGCCCCATTTTCACAGAGGTATCCTGATTGACCATGCCGCTATCACTTTGGTAGTCAAGCTGCTGTTTCACTGCCGCAACCTTGGTCATATCCACAAAGCGGAATTTCCCGGAACGCAATAAACGCGAAGAAATGGTATCGGTAATGGATTCCGTATCGATATGCTCGGTTGTCTTGTTTTTGATAGTATCAACAAACATCACCGGTCGACGTTTTGCAGTAAGTTCCACAATAGGCGGAAAGGTCAACACCGAATCCACCATTTTTTCGGCGATTTTCTGTAAGTCTGTTGAACCAAAACTGGTCGTGGTTGTTTCTATCTCGGCGGCATCACCGTACTTGACACCCTTTGAACAACCGATCAATGACACTGACAACAGACCGGCAACAATCAGTATGCCTGTCGATTTTAACTTTGCCGATTTTAGTTTTTTGCCCGTTATTGCCTGAACTGACTGTTCTGATAATCTCATTTTTCACAACTCCCTTACATTAACTTTATAGGTTTTTACAGAAGTATTAGGGGCTACGGCTTGCATATTGGTGCTGGATTTTCCATGCAGCACTACCGGAACCCAGGATCGGCTCCCTTGCTCCACTTCAAAATTTTCGCCGTCATACCACGAAAAACGGTACTGGATGCTTTTATCCGAGCTACTCAGATTGCTCAGTTCCACATTGACTTCCAGCAGACCTCCCTTGAAACGGGATTTCATATCGGTAATGGTGATTGCGTTTGCCAATGGCTCATTGTGAATCACCAGATGTTTGGCGTATTTTGGGTCGCCTTCGGTTTTTCCTGTAGCCTCAATCCCGGAAGTAGCACAACCCGCAAGTAATACCACACCCGAAAACAGGACTGATAATTTCAGGATATTCATTGTTTCATTCTCCTACGCTGTTCCAAATGTTACAGCACAATTATTTATTGCAACACAAGTTATTACAACACAACGGACGCAGTATGAAAGGTGTTCCCCGTGGCCACAACCCGAATCAGGGTTTTTTTGCCCGGAACAACCTTGATATCCACAGTTCCCAGTGCCGTGCCATTTTGAAGCTGTAGCTGATATTGCCCCTCCGGCAAACTGCTACGCAGGATTTGTGCGTCCTGGGGAAGCGTCAGCCAGCTACGCCGGTCGGCTTGTTCGGTGACTACGTTAAACACATCTATCGCCAGTTTTCCCCACGGACCAAGCGCCTTTCCGCCCTGTTCACTCGCTTCAGCCTTGGCAACAATACGCAAGATCTGCCGGACCATCATCCCCGGCAGGCGTTCGACCAGCGCTTTTGCTGCCAGTGCCTGCACATTCACGATGGGACTGGTTTCACCTATGGAAGCACCACCAGAAATCGAGACATGTAACAGTGAAGGTGCCTGCCATTGCTCCACATACGTGGGAAATGCGATGGAACGCACACCATTATCGGTAATCAGAGTAACGTCCACGTTCGTTTTTACCGGGGCAAAACCATGCTCAAACAACAACACAATTTCGCCTTCATCGGCTTTCGGCGGAGAATAGTTATTGCCAAACTCTTCTTTGAAGCGCTTGTAATCTTCTCTCATCCCCAGGGATTGTGCCAGCCGTAACACATCCCGCTGCACGTAAACGTTGTCGGGGAAAATTTCCAGCGCTTTTTTGTAGTCGATATAGGCGCTGTTAGGTTTTCCTGTCGCCTCAAACAAGACACCGGACATATAAAAAGTGTAGGCATTCTGGAAGGAGTTTTTCACCTGTCCGGCGGCAGCCTGCAAGGAAGCAAACGAACCCATGAAGCCGTCATTTTTATCCATTTGTTCGCGGGCATTTTCTTCAGCGTCGGCGACTTCATCTTCGAAACGTTCCAGCTCATATTGCTGTTCCTGATTGGCCCGTCTCACCTCCACCATCGCAGCCTCCAGATTACGGGACATCAGGTAGTTCATTGCCTGAAACTGATGCACAAATACCCGCTCGTAACCTTCCCCCGCGTAGGGAATGGCATTATCACTGGTCAGCAGGGAAGCCCCTTGCGCTGCGGTATCGGACATGGACACCTTCGCCTTCTCGTCATTCTCTTCAAAGGCTTCAATAACCCGCTTGAAATCCTCGATGCTGGCCTCGGTGTTTCCAGCCAGTTGTGCTACCCGTCCCCTTTCCATGAGGTACAGGATTTTATCCGCATCCTCCTCGCGCCCGTCGAGTGCCGCCTGTGCTTGCGTGTACTGCTTGCCTTCCAGCTGTAGTTTGACGGGCTGTATCTGTTTCGGATACGACGTAAAAATTGAGCCGGTCGCACAACCGCCCAAAAGCAACACTGCCACCCCCAACAACATCAGCTGTGGCAACTTTTTGATTAACAAATGAGACATGACTCCTCCCCGGAATCTTTTTGGAAGTCTTTGACAAATCACCTCTGCCGACACACTGACAG
>JAADIL010000127.1 GCA_013151355.1 Gammaproteobacteria bacterium | reverse complement strand
AGGCTCTGGATTCCGGCTAAAAACAGGTGAAATGATGGTATTTTCAGTAATAAAAGTGTTAATTAGTTCTTAATTCACATTTTAATAATAATTAATCTAGCGTTTTATCAAGCGCAAAATCAGCGGAATAATACGTTCATCCAGTGTCGCGTCAACCGGGACACACCAGTGTTGCTTCGTTGCAAATATCTGACATTTCACTGCGTCTTTTTCCGTCATCAACACCGGCAGGTCATCGTCAAAAATAATATCCTCCTGTGCAAAGGGATGATGATCGGGAAACGCATGTTCAATCACTGTCATGCCCAGCCCTTCCAGCTGACGAAAAAACCGCGCCGGATTGCCAATACCTGCAATGGCATGCACGGTTTGCCCGGCAAAACTATCCAGCGTCACCCGCCGCTTTGCCAGTTTCATATTACGCACAGTGCCCGGAATCAAATCCATGCGGTATTCACGCACACCCGGCATACCATTGGTGACCACGGCATCCACCGAGCGTAACCGGCTCAGCGGTTCACGTAGCGGCCCGGCAGGCAGACAATGTTGATTACCAAACCGGCGCACACCATCCACTACAGCAATTTCCATATCGCGCCCCAGTGCATAATGCTGCAAACCATCATCCGACACGATGATGTCGCACTCCGTGTGCGCCAGCAGTGCCTCGGCCGTTTCAACACGATCAGGCCCCACGGCCATGGGGCAGGCGCAACGTTGTGACAGTAATACGGCTTCATCACCCACCATGCGTGGGTCACTGTCGGCGCGCACCTGCTGCGGCCAGTTCGTCGCCTGTCCACCATAGCCCCGACTCACAATGCCTGGGGTATAACCATTATTGCGCAACATATCCACCAGCCAGGTCACCAATGGCGTTTTGCCTGTGCCACCCACGGAGATATTACCCACAATAATCACCGGAATCGGCAGGTAATACACCTTCAGCGCACCTGTACGATATAACAGCCGTCGGGTAACCGCGACAAGGCAAAATAACCAGGACACAGGCAACAACAATAAAGGAATAAAACCTTTGTTGTACCAATAATAATCCAGCCTTTTCACAATGCCTCGCCCGCTGAAATAAATAATGCCTGCTTAAAGAGATAGCCTGTGCGTTCCAATGTCACCACAAGCAGGGTGGGCATGTTTTTTGCCCACGCGGTAATCCGCAATGGTTTCCTGCGACCCGTGGGCACACACAACGTGCCCACCCTACCGGGTGCCTAATTTTCGTCAAACTGGAGCTGGTAAAGCGATGCGTAATCTTTACCCACCGCTAACAGTTCTGCATGTGTGCCGGACTCGACAATTTCCCCTTCGCGCATCACCAGAATTTTATCCGCATTTTCAATGGTCGATAACCGGTGTGCAATCACCAGTGTTGTTCGATTTTTCATCAGAACACCCAGGGCATCCTGGATATAACGCTCAGACTCTGTATCCAGTGCCGATGTCGCTTCATCGAGAATCAGTATAGGCGCATCTTTCAGCAAGGCACGAGCAATGGCGATGCGTTGACGCTGACCACCGGACAACAACACACCTTTGTCACCCACCTGGGTTTGATAACCTTCGGGCAATTCAGTGATAAATTCGTCGGCGTGCGCCGCCCTGGCGGCAGCAATAATCTCTTCTTCCGAGTGGCTGGCCAGTGCGCCATAGGCAATGTTGTTAAACACCGTGTCGTCAAACAGGGTGATATCCTGGCTCACCAGGGAAATGTGATTGCGCAAGTCATCCAGTTTGAGTGCCTGTACCGGCACACCATCCAGCAGAATCTCGCCCTGGCTGATGTCATAAAAACGTGGCAGCAGACTCACCAGTGTCGATTTGCCACTGCCCGAGCGTCCTACCATGGCGACAGTCTCTCCTGCGACGGCGGAAAAGCTGATGGATTTCAGCACATCACCCTTGGCCCGGTCATAACTGAAGGTGACATCCCGAAATTCAATATCACCCTTTACCGGGGACAATGTTTTTGTGCCGGTATCTTTTTCCGCCTCTTCATCCAGCAACAAAAAGACACTTTGCGCGGCGGCGATGCCTTGTTGCACCGTAGCCTGCACCATGGTCAAGCGTTTCATCGGTGCCAGCAATAACATGCTGGCGGCTAAAAAAGACATGAACGTGCCTACCGTCAATGCTTCCAGCAGATCTTCCGAGGTGGCGACGTACAAGATCACCGCCACACCACAGGCACCCAGAAATTGTGAAACCGGTACACTGATGGCGCGTGTCGCTGCCAGTTTCATATTCTGCCGACGATTAAATTCATTGGCTTTGGAAAACTGTTTATCTTCACATGTTTCACCACCAAATATTTTTACCACGCGATGGCCTTCGGTAATCTGCTGTGATAGCTGTGTCACATTACCCATGGAGGCTTGAATACGCTGACTGATGCGGCGAAAGCGTTTGCTCACCGCAACCACCAGGAGGGTAATTACCGGACCTAACACCAAAAAGACAATCGCCAGCTTCCAGCTGGTATAAAACATCAAAATCAGCAAACCAATAATCGTCAACGTATCGCGCACGACAATGGTCACCGCCCTGGTGGCCGCCTGGGCCACACGCTCTACGTCATAAATTAATTTTGAGGTTAACTGGCCGGAGGCATTGCGGTCATAAAATGCCGTGGGCAGGCGCATTAAACGGGTAAACATCTGTTTGCGCATATCACGGATAATATTGCGCCCGACATGTTCCATACCGTAGGTGGAGACAAAACCCGCCAGCCCACGGACAATAAAAATACCCATAAAAGCAAAAGGTAACCAACGAATAATCTCGGGATCTTTCTCCACAAAGCTGCCATCCAGCATGGGTTTTATGATCCAGGCCAGTCCTGCTTCAGTGCTCGCAACCACCGCCATACCGATAATTGCCAAAATAAAAACAGAGGAATACTGCCAGGCATAACCCAGCAGACGTTTATAAACCTGAGTGGGAGACATAAAGTCAGGCTCGGGTTTCACACACAATGAACAACAAAATCACTGCTCTTCAGTGGTGCGCGTTGTAGCGAAGTTCAGGTGGATAAACCCGAGTCGGGCAGCGGCATCCATCACCGTAATCACCGACTGGTGCGGTGTTTTTGCATCGGCACTGAGGATGATCGGAGGGTCTTTGCGATCCCCGGCCACTTCCTGCATGGCCTTCATCAGGGTGTCCAGTTTGGTGTTGATTACCCGCTTGTTGTTAACGTAATAAGTCCCTTCGACATCCACGGTCACTTGCATGACAAAATCGTCTGTCACTTTTTTGTCCGTCGAGGCTTGTGGCAGCATGATTTCAATTTCGGACTCACGCTCAAAGGTGGTGGACACCATAAAAAAGATTAACAACAAAAACACCACGTCGATGAGTGGCGTGATGTTAACGTCCAGCACTTCTTTTTGCTTGGGTGAAATATTCACGATGGTTAACGGGCAGCTCAGGTTGCAGGGGGTGTTGTTGAGGTGGACACGGTCACATCGGATTCACGATCACCGTGAATCACTTCTACCATTTTGATCGCTTCCTGTTCCATGTACACCACCAGGCCATCAATGAGTCCACGGAAATAACGATGAGCCATCAGCGCAGGAATCGCCACCGACAAACCGGCGGCCGTGGTAATCAGCGCCTCGGAGATACCGCCAGCCAGCACGGCGGGATTACCCACACCCTGGGAGGTAATCACGCTGAACACCTTGATCATGCCGATGACCGTGCCCAACAGGCCCAGCAGCGGCGTAATCGCCGCAATGGTGCCCAGGCTGTTCATGTAACGCTCAAGCTCATGCACCACATGGCGGCCGGTTTCCTCGATGCTTTCTTTCATCACCTCACGACTGTTGTTCACATTGCTCAGGCCCGAGGCCAGCACCCGTCCCAGCGGCGAACTGTTGCGTACCGTGCTGATTTGCTCGCCGGAAAGCTTCCCTTTGGATTGCAGGTGCCAGATTTGCGCCACCAGATGTTTGGGGATAATACGCTTGCGCTGTAGCGACCATAACCGCTCGCCAATAATGGCCAGGGCCACGATGGAACATAAAATGATGGGAACCATCAACCAGCCGCCGGATTTTACGATCTCAAACACGAATACTTGTCCTCTGATATCAATTACGGTCTCTTCAACGACAAAGCGCAAAACATGTGTCAAACGGCTTTGCAAACAGGCCGCTACTGTAGCAGAGACCTTATTTTGCAGGAAGGTTTTGCAGGAAGGTTTTGCCGGGAAGTTATATCAGGAAGCTCTGGCTTGCCATTTACTTTACATGCCAATAGCGCGCAGCCCGCTGGCGATGGGTCATTACGGTATCCAGTCCGGCTTCACTGCCTAATTGCAGTTCGATGGCCCCGTGCTGCGCTGTATCAAACAAGCGCACCTGCCGATCCACATAACGCTGAACTATTTGTGCTCCGGGAAAACCATAGCGGTTACGGTAACCCACGGGAAACAACGCCATTGTCGGCGACACCGCTGCCAAAAACGCCGGAGTGGACGAAGTACGGCTGCCATGATGCGGTGCCACCAACACATCGCTGGCCAGACTGTTGCCAAACGTCTGCACCAGCTCGTTTTCCGCTGCCCGTTCAATATCCCCGGTCAGTAACACACTGTGTTCGCCCGCCTGCACCCGCAACACACAGGAGCGATTGTTGCTCTTGCGACCACCCTCATGCACATACTCACCCGGATTCAACATCGCAAACGTCACCCCGTCCCATTGCCAACTATGCCCGGCCTGGCACAGCCGGGCTCCGTCAATGCGCTGCGGCACACTACTGAGCACCTGACGTACCGGTATGATTGCCCGCAGGCCCGCCACGCCACCCATGTGATCGTTATCACCGTGGCTCACCACCAGCGTGTCGATATGCCGTCGCCCCTGTGCATGCAGGTACGGTGCGACCACTGCCTCTCCGGTATTAAAACCGCTGGAAAATCGTGGCCCCGTATCAAATACCAGCACATGATTTTGGGTTTGCACCACCGCCGCCAGCCCCTGCCCCACATCCAGCAAAGTGAAGCGCGCCTGTCCCTGCGGAATAACGGCCGGAGATACGAACAACAGCGGCAGCAACCCGACCAGACCCACCCAACGTGCCGGTACACCGCGTGGTGCCAGCAGCCAGACAATACCGATCACTGCCACCGGCATCGCCCACAGCGGTGGAGCCCTCTGCTGCCATGCTGCCAGTTTCCATTGTGCGAGCCCGTCCAGCCACCACCACAGCAGCTCCAGGCTCAACGTTGACAGACCCAGCAACCATTCACCCACGGTGGCAGAAAACCCCAGGCCAATGCTGCCCAATAACGTCAGAGGCACAGTGATCAGACTGACCCATGGCACCGCCAGCAGATTGGCCAGCGGTGCAACCACGGAGACCTGCTGAAATAACAGCAACAGTGCAGGAAACAAACCTGCCGCTGCCAGCCATTGCACCCGACCCCAGCGCCACCAGTACGAATTCATCGCCAACCGGCCGGACATGCCATACACAATCACCGCCACCGCGCCAAACGACAACCAGAAACCGGCGGACATGACCGCCAGTGGATCAATCATCAATACCAGCAGCAGGGCCAGCGCCAGCAAACTCGAAGGACGTGTGTGGCGCTGCACAATCATCGCCAGCATCACTACGGCCACCATCACCAGCGCCCGTTGTGTAGGTACGGAAAAACCGGCCAGCATGGCGTACACCGCTGCGGCCAACAGAGCGGCTACGGCTCCGGCCTTGACGGCGGGCCAGCGAGTGACCGCACGAGCGGATAAACACCACAAACTGCGCACCAGAAAAAAAGCAAAGCCCGCCACCAGCCCCACATGCAACCCCGAAATGGCCACCAGGTGATTGGTGCCAGTGCGGATCAGCACGTCCCACTGCGGCTGACTGATTTGTTGACGGTCTCCAATGGCCAGTGCCAGCACAATGCCACGCAACGGGTGATCATCGAGAACCGCAAGAATCCGGGTACGCAGTGTTTCCCGCAATTGATCCACCCGGTAAACATTACCTGCCGGAGCCAGGCGTTGATTCACCGAAACCGGGGTCAACTCCTTTGTGGAATTTTTTGTGATGGTTTTTGTAAAAAAACGCACATAACCCTTGGCACGAATGCCCTGCTGGAACAACCATGCCTCGTAATCAAATCCTCCGGGATTGGAAAAACCGTGCGGGCGTTTCAGGCGAACTTGCAGACGCCAGCGTTCGCCCACGTGGACGGGCGGTATTTTATAGCCCTTGCGCGGATACCAGCTCAGTAACAGTTTTCCTGGCACATCCTGAACCACGTCCTGCCAACGCAGACTCTCCGGGACAAACTGAAATTGCAAACGTCGGCCTTGCTGCTCCGGCAACGAGGCGATATAACCCTCCACCACCACGTCCTGCCCTTCCAGTTTTTCTGGCAACGCCCCGGCCAATAATTGATGAGCAATGATGCTGGCCATGAAAAAACCAATGCCGGTACTGACCAGCAAACCGGTGATAACTGGCCAGGAACGTCCCCGAAAAAACCAGACCGACACGATCACCAGCAAAGTGGCCAACAAAACTGACAGAAAAACCCTGCCCGGTAACACCGTTAATGTCTGTAAACTCACCGTGCCGATCAAAAACCCCAGCGCTATCCTGCGCATGTTTAACATCCCTGTATTGTACTTCGATCACCCTTTTTGTTGCCATCAGAGCAACCCCTTTCCCGTAGCACCTAAAATTGTGGATAATGGCCGACCATGTCGTCCAATAAAAATAAATAACCCGCATGCCAAAACGAATTATCAAACGCTTCATGCCGAATCCGCAAATGATTCGCAATCACAAGCATTTGCAATTTCTTGGCACCCTGCTGCACGACCCCAACATCTTCCACCTGAACCGGCGTTCGGTCTCCGGCGCATTCAGCGTCGGCCTGTTTATGGCCTTCGTACCCATACCACTGCAAATGATATTCGCCGCCATTGGGGCCATTGTGTTGCGAGTGAACC
>JAADIL010000034.1 GCA_013151355.1 Gammaproteobacteria bacterium | reverse complement strand
CGGTGATTCTTTAAAAACAGGTATTTTTAGCGCTTAATGCACATTTAAGGCCTCCTTAAGCCTGGATAGCTAAAGTTTAATCACTGACAAACAACCCGCTGTAACAAATCTGATGGCAATTATATATTTGGATAAAATAAAAAGACTCGGGGTATGCAACTGGAGACCCTCTTTCTCCATGCTGTCCCTGTCATTCCGGCCGATGATCGCATTACTGGCCGGAGCAACCCTGTATTCAAACATACCAACAGTCACTGCTGCCCCCATATCAAACCCAAAAGCAGTGCACCATTCAGCAATAGAACAGGCACGCCAGGGCCAGCATAAAGCTGCGCTGAAACAATTGAATTCACTCGTTCAGGCTTATCCTGAAAACCGGTTATTTCGCTACGATTACATTAGCGCACTTTCCTGGGCCGAACGTGATGAAGAGGTACTGGCACAGTTATCTCATATCAACTTTGAACAGGCACCTGCCTATGTTCTTAAAGCAATTGGTAAATCGGCACGTAACCGGCAACGCCCCAAGCTGGCTATTCGGGCTTATCGTGCCGCACTGAAGCAAACATCCAATGAGCGACAAGCCCGACTGGGTCTTGCCATGAGTCTGGCCGAAGCCAGGCAACCTGTTGAAGCCAACAAACAAATCCAGTCCTTGCTCAAAATCAACCCCGAATCCATCGAGCTATTGAATACACTGGCTTATATAAAAGAAACTGATCATGACTACGCAGGTGCTTTTGATGTTTATGACCGTGTATTAATGATTGAACCCGACAATAAAAGTGCCCGACATGCCCGGGTCCTGAGTTTACTTCGTTTGGGAGTTCCGCATGAGGCATTACAATTTGCCCGTCGCGACACCCGTTTATTCAGCCCTGAAGAATGGAACCAAATGCTTGGCGATCAGGCGGCAATAGAAATACGCTGGGGACAACAACCTGTAGTGGACCCATCCCAACGCTACCGCAATACCGACAAGGCTATTGAGCTATTAAAAAGTCAACGTGAAAAAATAACCAGAAAAACCTCTCCAGCCTACCTGCGCAACCGTTTTGATCTCATTGCTGCCTATCGTAATCGACGCTATATGCGTGAAGCCGTCACACTGTATGAACAATTACATAAAGACGGTATAAAAAAATTCCCTCCTTATGTGCAAGCACTCGTTGGTGATGCTTATTTATCGTTACGCCAACCTGAACCAGCAATCATTTTATTGGAAAAATCTGTTAATAAAGACCCTGATAATCTGGATGCTCAATATTCATTGTATTACGCCTATCTTGAATCAGGCCGTTATGAAAAATCACTCACCCATATTGATACCCTTGCCGACTCACTACCACAATGGATATGGCCCCCTGGCAACCAGGAAAAACAACTCAATTTTGATAAATTGTATGCTCTGACCATTTCCGCCATGGCTCGTGCCTATACCGGAAAATTGGGACTGGCCAAACACCGGCTTGATGCCTTGCGAACACGGGACCCTGACAATATTGACATACAAAACAGTCTCGCCCACGTCTCTTTATGGCGAGGCTGGCCACGCTCGGCCCTGGAGAGATACCGGGCTGTATTGGCTCAGAATTCAGAAAACACGGAAGCCAAAACGGGAATCGTCAACGCACTGTTTGCTCGCGGTAATCTCGCAGAAGCAGAAACTGCACTGAAACCACTACAACGCCAATATAACGATTATCCACCAGTAAAAAACCTGACCCGGGAAGCCAATATTCTCAAGATGCGAGAAGTATGGCTTGAAGTGAATGGTGGTTCCAGCAGCGATACCACACGCTACCAGGGCAGCAGTGACCTGGGATTTACGGCTTACTATTACGATCGGCCCTGGCGTTTGGGACTTCGTTCTTTTGCTTACCTGTCACATCTTCAGGCCAATTTTTCCGGAGAGACAGCAACCCGCAACCGGGGCGGTGTGGGACTGCATTATCAACAGCAAGACATTGTACTCAGAGGGAATATCAGTGGCGGCGATGGATCAACAGGACTCTCACTTCAAGGCGACTGGAATCCAACCGATCACTGGCAGGGAAGCCTTTCCATAGCAACATTTAGTGAGCAAACACCATTAAGGGCTGACCTGACCGGTGTTAAAGCACAGTCACTGGATCTGGGTACAAAATATCGTTTTCACGAAAGTCGCAGTCTGGGTGCTTCTTTGCAATATATGGATTTTGATGATGGTAACCAGCGCAACACACTTTCAGCGTTCGGCCAGCAACGCCTCTTCACTGGTCTGCGTTACACATTGACGGGTGAACTGTATCTCTACCACCAAACCAATACAGCGGACAATGCAGCCTATTTTAACCCTTCAAAACAAAACTCCGTTGAGTTGAGTTTTAATAACGAATGGTTGACTTATCTGCGTTATGAAAAATCAATGCGTCAACGCCTCAAAATCAGTGTTGGCTCAAATAGCCAACAAAAATTTAATACAAAGTCAACCTGGATGGTGAGCTATGAACACCACTGGAGCTTTAGTCAACGACTAAGTATAGCCTATGGCATCAGTCGGTCCCGACCTGTTTACGACGGTGTACAAGAATCGTTCACCCGCGGATTTATGAATTTATACGTAAGGTTTTAATCATGAGTTTACCAAAAAAAATAAACGAATATTTTTTCTGCAGAGGACGGAATCATCTGTGGAGTGCACTGTTATTTTTGACAATAATGACACCAGTGCATGCGGAACTGATTGTGCTGTCCTATCACGAAGCAAGCCACAAACTTGATTACAAACCGGACTTTAATGCTATTACGGTGAAAACTTCCGAGCTGGCTGCACAATTCTCCTGGCTCAAGGAACACGGTTATATTTCTGTCGGTATTAATGATTTGCTGGCCGCACAACAAGGAACCCGCACCTTACCGGATAATGCGGTGCTCCTCAGCTTCGATGATGGCTATCGAGGAATGTATGAACAAGTCTACCCGCTGCTGCGTGCTTTTAACTATCAGGCTGTAATTGCACTGGTTGGGCGCTGGATGGAAACGCCTGATGAGCGAAAAGTCATGTACGGCTCCAGTCGCATTGCGAGAGAGTATTTTTTAACCTGGTCACAAATCCGGGAAATGATAAAATCTGGGCATATAGAAGTTGCTTCGCATAGCTATGATCTTCATCGCGCCATCATTGCCAATCCACAAGGCAACATGCAGCCTGCGGCCATCAGCCAACACTATAATGCTGATACCGGTCATTACGAAAGTGAAAAACAATATCGCCAACGTATTTATAACGACCTGAAACGTAACTCGGATCTTATTGCGCGCAAAACAGGCCAAAGACCACGGGTGCTTGTGTGGCCTTACGGTGCTTATAACCAAATCACTATTGATATCGCCCGAAAACTTGGCATGCCTGTTACGATGAGTCTCGAAGAAGGAAAAGTGGATATCCGGAATTCTGGCAGCATAAACCGCTTGTTGATCAGCAATGGCATTACACTGACTGACTTTGTTTGGCAAATAACCAACCTCTATAAACCCCAAACAGAGCTTGTACGTGCAGCACGTCTAAATCTTGATGACATTTATGACCCGGACCTCAAACAACAAGAAAAAAACCTGGGTGAGTTTCTTGAGAAAATTAAAAAGCGCCATATTAACACTGTCTACTTACAGGCATTTTCTGACTCTGATGGTGATGGTAATGCAGACGCATTGTATTTTCCTAATCGATACCTTCCGGTACGTTCTGATTTATTCAATCGTGTAGCCTGGCAACTACGTATACGTACAGAGGCCAAAGTCTATGCCTGGATGCCACCTGTAGCTATTGATCAGAAAGTTGTAATCCGGCCAGGTGATCTCTATGAGGATCTTGCCAGATATGCACATATAGATGGCCTGGTTTTTTACGATGATACTGACCTGGGTAATTATAAGCATAAATTGACTGAACGTGCCCGCCTCTATCGCCCCCTGCTCAAAGTTATACATAAAAAAACAGGGCTTCCGCCCATGATCACTCTGGAGAAAAACTGATCATGGAATACTGGCTTTCAATCTATCTTAATTCGGCACTCAACCTGGCCTACTATTACCCATTAATCATGGCTTATGTCTGGATGATTGGTGGTATCTATTACTACAACAAATGGGAACGCGGACAGCCTGTTGGCGGAGATGCAATTACATTGCCGGACTATCCTCCTGTCAGCATACTGATACCCTGCCATAATGAAAGCGCCAACCTGCGTGAAACCATTTCGGTACTGCATAACCAAAACTATCCTGTTTTTGATATTATTGCGATCAATGATGGAAGCAGTGACAACACGGGGGAGCTGCTGGATGAGCTGTGCCAGACATCTTCATACTTGCGCGTTGTACACCTGAAAGAGAATCAAGGCAAAGCCATGGCTCTGAATGTCGGTGCCATGATGTCTGTTAACGAGTTCCTGATCTGTATTGATGGTGATGCCTTGCTGGACCCCAATGCAACAAGCTGGATTATGCAGCACTTTATTCGTGGCCCACATGTAGGTGCTGTAACCGGAAATCCACGGGTACGTACTCGCTCTACACTGCTGGGAAAAATACAGGTCGGTGAATTTTCATCTATTGTCGGTCTTATCAAACGTGCGCAACGTATCTATGGCCGAATATTCAGCATATCAGGTGTCGTCTCCGGGTTTCGAAAATCAGCCTTGCAAGATGCCGGATATTGGAGTGTAGATGCGATCACCGAGGATATTGACATCAGCTGGAAGTTGCAATTAAAAGGCTGGGATATCCGTTTTGAACCCAATGCCTTGTGCTGGATTTTGATGCCGGAAACATTTAAAGGTCTGTGGCAACAGCGTCTTCGCTGGGCCAAAGGAGGTGTCGAGGTTTTTACCCGTTACTTTTCTCAAGTTATACACTTTCATCATCGACGTTTGTGGTTATTATTAACTGAATATTTTGTCAGCATACTTTGGACTTATGCCGTTCTCTCCCTGATCATATTATGGCCTCTGGTGCAATTTATTCCTTATATGGAAGACACCACAACTTTTTCCCTCCTGCCCGGTTCAGCGGGTCTGTTACTGGCAATAACTTGTCTGATTCAGTTTGCCGTAAGCTTTTACATCGACGGTCGTTATGAAAAAGGCCTGGGAAAGATGTATTACTGGATAGTCTGGTATCCTTTGATCTATTGGCTAATTAATCTGATCACACTTGCTGTAGCCGTACCGGTAACACTACTGAGAACCCGTAAAAAACGTGCTGTGTGGACAAGCCCTGATAGAGGAATACACCCATGAGCACACTCATTATTCAAAACCCTCATAATCAGGGAACACTATGCAAATATACACAAAACTCGATGACTATGGCGCTATGGATATTATGGATTTATCTGCTGTTACCAATATTAGAGCCATTATTAATATTGATCGGCAATGATATCCAGGTCATAAACCAGATTGAACACTCACTGAACATCAAACAGTTTATTGCCATATTCCCTTTTATTATCATGATAATTCCAGGCTACTGGCTATGGAGTAAATACAATACGTTACTGTATCATCGCCATAACAAAAAAAAATCGGGAAATATTATTCACCATCATGAATCATCAAACTATTTTGGTATTTCATCCCAAAAACTGCACCACTGGCAACAATTAAAACAGGTGACTGTCAGATTAACCGAGCAAGGAAATATCTCTTGCATAAAAGAATATAAATCGTTAAAAGAGCCCTGTTGATATACCTGTAATGCTTGATATTCAGGTGTTCAGAACATCATTTTTGTTTTATGCAAAGGTAAAATGACACGTAATAGCAGGCCTGTTGCAAAAAACTTTAACGCCGCCACGGGATGAAAAGGGTGTGCAATGAATACCTGATTATCAATCGTTACGGGTATATTCTGTAAATGTCGGAAAAATGACTGACAGTTTTAAACTGAGTGTAGTCAAAGTAGTTCCGGGAAAGTGACTTTAATACCAAGCCCTGTATTATCCAGCCCCTGGCCCAGCTCAATTTTTGCCCGATGTAATTCAGCAATACGCAATACGATCGATAACCCGAGCCCGCTGCCAGGAATATCCGGATGTTCACCACGCTTAAAGCGGTCAAAAACTTGTGTTTTTAATGATTCCGGAATACCTGGACCTGAATCTTTTACCGCAACCATAACATGCTTTAATTTGGTCGTAACACTGACAACAATGCGTCCTTCATCGGGCGTATAACGAATCGCGTTACTGATTAAATTAGCAATCAGAATCTGTAGCAACTCCTCATTGCCACAAATGTTTGCATCAGATTCACCTTGCAAACTTATATCGATATGTTTTGCCAGTGCTGAAGTGATTTTTTCACTAATAATGGCTGCACACAATTGTTTCAGATTCAATTCAGTTTTTGTTATATGTCGATCTGCATCGACACGAGTCAAAATCAATAATTGGTTCACCAGTTTGGCAGAACGTTCAACACCGGTAATCACTTGTGTTATCGCTTGTTGACGTTGTTTACTTTCTGTCGATCGCATGGCGACTTGCGCCTGGGTCTTTATACCGGCCAACGGTGTACGCAATTCATGTGCTGCATCAGCCGTAAAACGACGCTCCTTCTCAAAAGCCTGATGCAAACGACAGAAAAGTGAATTTAATGCGCCAACAATCGGCCGGGCCTCTGTAGGTACACCCTCAAATGTAATCTGCTCCAGTTGATGCACTGAACGTTCGGATATAGTATCAGCCAATCTGATCAAGGGACGCAGGCCTCTACTGATACTGACCCAGAGCAAAATTGCGATAAAGGGCAATGCCAGCAGCATCACAATTAATATACTGTGATTAATATAAGCGACCATCTCTTCACGGACATCATGACGCTGGGCAGTCTGAATAAGCAAGTTTGTTTTTGGATCACGGAGATTGTAGGTGTACCACACCTTGCCATCGATCTGTATTTTCTTAAAACCACTCAGATATTGATTCACAGGCAGTATTGGGGATGAAGGCGAACGTGCCATTAACGTGCCATCACCATGGTAAATAGTAAATGATATCCGGGTTTCGTACTTGTGGACTATTGGTAAAAAATCATCCGCATCAATTTGTAATTGATGATCGTCATCCAGCTCGCGCCTGACCAGAGAAGCTAACAGCTTGGCATTTTGTGCCAGCTGGGCATCATAAACTTCTTCAATTTCATGTTGAACACTGTAATAAATAAAAAGACTAATCACCACCCAGGCAACAAATACCGCTCCCAGCACCAATAACAGTAAATTCTGGCGTATTGAACGTGATTTCATTAATCTGCTTTTGGAATCATGTAACCCACGCCACGAATGGTCACGATGAGATCTTTACCCAATTTTTTACGCAAGTGATGAATGTGAACTTCGGTGGCATTGCTTTCAAGCGAATCCTCCCAACCAAACAAACTTTCTTCAATGCGCTCTCTCGACAATACCCGACCGACATTTTCCAGCAATGTTTGCAAAATTTTAAATTCCCGACCCGATAAAATAATATCCTTACCATTTTTGACAAGACTGTGGGAAACAGGGTCCAACACAATATTTCGATAATTAATCAATGGTGATGATCGCCCGCTGTGGCGACGATTCAGCGCCCTGATTCGGGCACATAATTCATCAAGATCAAACGGTTTCACCAAATAATCGTCAGCACCACAATCAAGTCCTTTAACCCGGTCTTCAACGGTATCGCGTGCGGTCAGAATTAACACAGGAATATCATTGCCCGCCGTACGGATTTTTTCCAGCACATTGATGCCATCCATGCAAGGCAAACCCAGATCAAGTATAAGCATATCAAAATTTTCCACTTCCAGACTGTGCAGAGCAGCCAGGCCATCCTGTAGCCAATCCACGGCATAACCAGCCTGTTGCAGACCAGTGCGAATACCATCACCCAGTTGCGGATCATCTTCAACCAATAATATGCGCATAAACCTGCTTTCTTTCTGCTGTTTTTACTGGCCGGATGTTTTATGGATTCATGAAATATCCGGCCCGGGTTCCGTTTCCATACCTTGAAATAACCACGCTGCCATCACAGATTTCCCTGTCTGTTTTTTCGGTCGCACGCACCACAAAAAAACCGGTGGTTTTACTTTATCATTTTCACGAAGTGGTGCCATGATTTTTTTGGATTGTTTGCATCCGGATTTATCGCTGAATCAGCGATCTATACCCGTAACAGTTGAGGCTCAGGTGTAACGAAGGGGCATCCAGAAAAGCAGGCTGCTGCATCTCCCGAATTTTGTTGCATTTCATCCGGGTTACTGGCCGTTTTCAGGTGAAACGCATGGACAAATCTACTGCGCGAACATCCTTGGTGAGGCTACCCACCGAAATAAAATCCACCCCCGTGTCGGCAATGGCCCGTACGCACCCAAGAGTGACGCCGCCGGAGGCCTCCAGTCTGGCGCGGCCATTATTTTTCTCACGGTTGAGCGCCACAGCCTCACGTAAAGTCGTTAACGCCATGTTATCCAGCAACAGCTGATCAGCCCCGGCATCCAGCGCCTGCTGCACTTCACTCAGGTTTTCCACTTCTACTTCAATATTCAACTGCGCATGCTGTTGTCGGGCACTGGCCACTGCGGCAGCAATGGAACCGGCAGCAAGAATATGATTTTCCTTGATGAGAAAGGCATCAAACAAACCCATTCGATGATTGTTTCCACCACCGCAGGTCACCGCATATTTTTGTGCCGTGCGCAAACCGGGCAGGGTTTTACGTGTGTCGAGAATAACCGTGCCGGTATCTCTGACAGCATCCACAAATTCACGGGTCTGCGTAGCCGTGGCGGAAAGTGTCTGTAAAAAATTCAATGCGCTGCGCTCGCCACTGAGCAAACTGCGTGCATTACCCCTGAGACTGCACAAGGTTTGATTGGCACAAACAACGTCCCCGTCTTCGACCCGCCAGTCAATAATAATACTCGCATCCAGCTGTCGGAACACTTCGTCAAACCAGGCCGTGCCGCACAATACCGCATCTTCGCGACTGATAACTTGCGCGGTAGATTGAGCATCGACAGGAATCAGTGCAGCACTAATGTCACCATTACCGATATCTTCAATCAGCGCGCTGCTCACGACAACAGCAAAATCATTCGGTAATTCAGGCATCACGTCGCAACACCAGCAGGCGATAGGTTTTATAACGCTCAAACACGGCCTGGGTACGGTGGCCGGTGAAATATTTGTATTTTTGCTTTTCGATTTTTTTGCCAAAAAATATTTTGAACACAGCTTTGATCAACTTCCAGGTACGTGGGTAATTTTCACGTAAATAGCGATCAAGCGTCTGCCCTGCGGGCACCAGCCGTAACATCAGTGTTTCGTCCAGCAATTTGATATTAGGGCTGACCTGCCCGGTAATATCGATGTCTTCCAGCAAACTGAAAGGGTGTTTGCCCAGCTCGATGTAAAATTGGTGCATTTTATGGCCACCGCCAAAACTCTTGTCACCGGGCTGGCCATCACCGGCATGTCCGGTTTTGAAAAAATCACAAATCACCACCAGGCCGCCAGGCTTGACGATTTGCGCCAGAATGGGGAAAGAGGCCGACATGGGAATGTATTGATAGCTTTCACTGAACAATGCGGCATCGTAACAGGCGCGATGCTCGTCTGCGGGAAATTGCTCAAAGGTACTTTCAAACAAACGTGTCGGCTTGTCATTGTGAGCGGCAAGACGCCGACGCACCTGCTCGGCGAGCCTGGGGGCAGGCACCAGACCATCTGCCGCAAAACCACGCTCCAGCAACTGAGCCAGGATGTGGCCCGTGCCACAACCAATGTCGATGACTCTGGTTTGCTGACAGGTTTCTCCACCATCCGCCGCAGGCAAAGCATTGATAATCTGCTCTGTGTAGCGCTGCTGCGCCTCGGCCAGATTGGCAAAACCCAGTGGAAGATCATCCGTCCACAGCCCGTAGTGCAAATCATCCACGCCGAGGAGCTGCTGACCCAACACCAGCCCCAATTCCTTGCTGTTCATTTTTTTATTCGACTGGCTCACGTTCAGGATCTCACTACAGTTACCGATAGTTACAAAAGCGGTGCCATATGTGGCGAAGCGAATATTAAAGGCTTCGCGATGGCCACACAAGCTGTGCACAATTTTGAACCCGGCCAGGCTATCCGCAAAACCTCCGCTTGTGTTAAAGTGGCTACCGATTTCAAGAGGGGCATATTCAATGAAACAACTTTATATTCTGGCGCTGAGCGCCGCCTTGTCGGGCCTGGTGGCCTGTTCCGATTCTGACGATGACAAATCATCACAACCAGCCGCCACAGCTCCGGCGCAGCAAACGCAACAGCAACAGCCAGCGGGTAAATCACTCAGCCCGGCACAGCAGCAAGCCATAAACGATGCTAAAGGCATGCCCAAACAGGGCATCGTGAAAGAAATGTTGCACTCTTCAGGCTACACGTACATGGACGTAGACCTCGGTAACGGCAAATCCGTGTGGATCGCCGCCGCCACGATGCGCATTAAAAACGGAAACAAGGTGCAGTGGACCGACGCCGCTGTCATGCGTAATTTCAAAAGCTCCAGCCTGCATCGAACCTTTGATGAAATCCTGTTTGTCTCCAATGCTTCTGTGGCTCAATAAACAGTGCGATAAAACAGCATAATATACCCGTAACGATTGAGATTTCGGCATTTCCGGGGCACAACACAAGTAGTCGTTCTGTTTTAAGCCTTTGTGATTAAAGAACGGACGAAGCCGGGATGCAAAACAGGGAAGTTATTTTGTGCACGTTCCTTAACAGCACGATAGACATCCTCGGTCCGGGGGACGGAGTTTTCAGAGAAGTTCGCGTACATCACATTGTCCGGAATATGTTTGCAGCAAACGGCAAGAGATATAGTTTTCAGAAATCCGGGTAAAAGAAAAACTATAATCTGGCCAACTCCCGGCTCATCTTTTCTTCAATGCGTTTTTTATACTTGAGATAATCAATCGCCTGCACCTTGTCGGTACGCCTCGCGCCCAATAGTGTTGGTGATAAATCCACGTCAGTAATATAAATGGGATAACGCTGGCCGCTGCCTCGCTGTTTCAACACATAGCGCACCACTTCCCGGAATAAATTCTTGCCATAATCCAGCGACGAAAACTCCTGATCGTTGCAATATACCGTAAATTCGGCATTTTTATCCACCATATCGCCAATCACTTGCACATTAAAATAACGCGGAGGCCGGTTAATATCCGGTGTTTTTCGGCTAAAACCATATTTATTGAATCGGCGTTTTTTAACTTTATAAATTTCCAGTGCATCCAGCATCAGACTGGCATTTTCATCCTGAAACAAAAAACTTTGCCGGTTCAATACAGCATCAAAAAAACGGCTGTAATGATTCACCAGCGCCTCATCTTCAAAATACGGTATACGCTGATGAAACAATGAACCATTCTCATCCAGCACAAAAATGTCTACCTCACTGCCCAGGCAGAAATAAAACATCTGAATAAACCCCGTGCGATTTTTTGACAAAATAGATGGCAGCGGCGTATTTAACAAAGCATGGCGATCAACCTGAATGGAGCGAAAGCTGTCCTGCGGAGCTGCCAGCACTTCCAGCAAATTTTCGTAGGTAGCCTGATGTGTGTAAGTAAATGCACCAGAATTCGACTCCAGCAGAAAATAGGATTTTTCCACCTGTAAAATATAGCGAGCCTCTCCTCTACTATTCACACTGGAAAATATGGCCGCCACATCTTTATAGAGTTCTTCGATACGCTGTGCGATGGCCCGACTGTGGCTGGAGGAATAGCTGAAGGCGCGTAACAAAGGTGGCTCCCCTGCATTGCCTGCTGTATTCCAGTGCATGTATTGCGAGAAACAACCCAGCAGACCTTCGATACCAACATATTTGTAGGTGATAACTTCCTGCCAGCTGGTAACCACCACCAGATCAAAGGTCAATGCCAGATTTAATGAAAAACCACTGTAGTTCATCACATCAGCCTGATCGCTCACCAGGTCTGTACCACGCCGGGAATGGCGCAGTAACGGATCAATGCCCACATTGGCAAACAGGCAGCCCTTTTCAATCAGCGGAGGATTGTTGAAGTTTTCAATTTCGGTTTCCTGCAAGCGACCATCAGGAAACAGTGATTGCAAGGCATCCAGGATTGAGCGTGTTTCTTTCAGGCCCAAAATACTGTCGCTTAACAGCAGTGTGATAATAGTACGCAAACCAACCAAACGATTAAAATGACACCAGGCAAGCACCTCGACAATGCTGCGTGCGCGTTTCAACGAGCCTCCCGGTTCATGCCCTTCCACTACACCGGGGTATAAACTCCACGACTCTTCAGTGTTTTTTCCCTTGCTTTGAATAATGGTGATATTATTTTCAATAATATTGGCTGAAATGCCACGGTTAATGGTTTCAATTTTACCGGCCTTTCGCTCAAATGCCGCGTACAACTTTCGCCCCAATATATTGAGGTCTTTTTGCTCGATGCGTGCCAACTCCGAATGTGTGCGCGCAAATTTTGAAAGTGCCATGTAGCTGTATGTTATTTCATCCACCAGTACCCGGCGCTCTTTTAATACTTGATGTACGTTCCATGATTTTCGGTCATCCAGCATTTCGATATGCCCTTCTGACCAATGCCATGCTTCGGCCAGTTCGAGCATTCGCTCCCATCGCCAGTTCCGGTTCATCTTTGACTGGCGACTCAACACCAACTCCACCTTGAAATAAAAGCAGCGACGCACGACATCCAGACGTTCCGGGGATTTTTGCCTGGTCAAATAATGCTCCAGCTTTTCCAGCAAAATCGTATATGGATCGATCATGTCCATATCTTTTATGCCATCATAAATCGCACGCTTGTATCGCAGGCTTAATAAATCACTATGCGGATATTCTGCTGCATAGGCTTCCATTAACAACATTTTTAAAACAGACTTGTAGGGTGAATCAATACCTTTATAAACCTGCCACAGTGCCGCACCAAAAAATTCTTCCGCAGGAATTTCACTCAGCCCGCCAAAATCAATGACTTCGTTTTCCGGAATAAAACGTTGTCTGATTAGCCGCGATACATATTTTTTGTAATTTTTTTCTTCGTCCGGTGGTACCAGCCACCACACAGGATAACGTCCGGCCACCAACAAACCCGTGCGATAAAATTCTTCCAGCAACAAATGATGTTGGGTACTGCCGCTGCTTTCACGGCTCAGCTCAACCACATTTCCACTGCGAAATTTTTCTGCGTCCATCAGAAAGAAATGCACTTCCAGACCGACAGAGGTGCCCCACTCTTCAATCCCTTCACATTTTTCGGCAAGCTGAAATAACTGCTCTTTATCCAGTCCTGGACGGTGGCAAACCCAGACATCAAAATCACTTTTCTCTGAATGGGCAATAGTGCCAACACTACCCATCAAAAAAATCGAGTGAATATCAAATGTCCTTAAAGCCCTTTTTTTGTAATCAAAACTTTTGGCAATGCGTTTGCCCGCTTCCAGACCTTTTTTGGTGGGTGCCCAGTTTGATATTCCGGCAGGTGTTTGTCTGGACACAAAACCGGGTAACATGGCGTGATTGATATGAAACAACACGGGTAACAATTCCAGGAAATCGCGATTACGCCAACTCAACACACCCTCTGCACGCCGCAGGCGCTCCCGGTTAATCGCCAGAAAACGCTTGCGTATCGCCCGCACATCCAGGTGGTCATAATTGTGTTTTGTGCGTTTTGCTATCGACATATCAGGATTTTTCTCTATACCCGTAGCGATTGAGATTCAGGTGTTCAGTGTGTGTCATATTCATTTCATGGCAAGGCGAAATGACGAATAATAGCCGGTCTATTGTGAGGAATTTCAACGCAGCCATGGAATGAAGAGGACGTGCAATGCATGCCGAAATCTCAATCGCTACGGGTATATACCTTTTCATATCCGCTTTTTTCGATTTTTCCACTCATTTTTTGCACGCACGGAATACGCGTTGCGGCCGTAAAAAACACCCCGCCACCTTATTACTTCGGCACCATTCTCTGATATTTGAGTCGGTGAACACGCTACAATCAACGACGGTAAAACACTAAAGTTTTGCCGCTACGGACCGCTGATAAGCCCATGTTCCCATTGACAATTTGTGTCCCGCAAGATGACTTCAACAAAATCAATGGGTTACATTGCATGCTGACGATTATTTGGCGCACTGCTACACATACCACACCACCTTCAGGAGTATCGCCGCATGGATGAACCCAGCCCCGACATCAGCCAGCACATTCTTGCCAATGCACCCATGGCCATCGTCATTACCGATGACGACGGCCTGGTGCTCTGGTGCAACAAAACCCTGACGACATGGCTGGATTGTCCACCGGGACACTGCGTCGGGCGCACAGAACGGGCACTGCTGGGGAAAAATGCTCCAGCAAATCAGGATAACAATACACCGATGAGTAACGGCCCCTTTACCCTGGGGTATACGCAGCCGGGCAGCAAACGTCGTGTGGTGCGCTATCCCCTGCCTCCCAACAATGGCCAATACACCGTTTGTTACCTTGATATCAGCGAAGAAGAAGTGCTACGCAATGACCGCAACCAACTGGCGCAGCAATTGGCACAACACAATACGGTGGATACCCTGAGCGGCCTGCTCAATACACACGCCATCAACAGAGGGCTGGAACCACTGATTTCACGCAGCCGCCGCTATCAGAACCCGCTGTCCATCATCACCATGGATATCACTAATCTGGACGAGGTTATCCACTCCTCCGGTCAGGTAGCAGCTGACAAGGTTATTGTCGCTGTCAGCCAAATGCTGCGTGACCAGATACGCTGGGCAGATATGGTGGGACGTTTAAATGCAGGCCAGTTTATTTTTATTTTGCCTGAAACCAATAAAGATGCTGCTGTTGCACTGGCCAACAAACTCGCCGGACAACTCAAAGACTTCACGATAATGATTGATGAGCAAAACGGCATACAGATTATGGCCAGTTTTGGTATTACCGCCTGGAGCAAAGGTGATGATGCCCGCCTGTTGATGTCACGCTCCAGTGACGCTGCACAAGCGGCCCACCAAAACGGGGCCTTTTCGATCGAAATTGCCTGATGTTTTCCCCCTCTGCGGGACTCTCCATCCGCAGGGGGTTTCCGCTATACTCATGATTCATACTCGCAATACCATCCTGGCAGTTTGCCCATGCCGGTCTGGAGGCATTCATGTCATTACAGCATTACCAGCCGCTGAGTGTTACAGTACATAGCCGCACTGCACGGCATATACCCGTAGCGTTTGAGATTCAGGCATTCATTGCACGCACTCTTCATTCCATGGCTACGTTGAAATTTCTCACAATAGACCGGCTATCATTCGTCATTTCGCCTTGCCATGAAACGAATATGACACACACTGAACACCTGAATCTCAAACGCTGCGGGTGTATCCTGTTTGGCCTGCTGCTAATGATCATCAGCGGATATTCAACAAGCTTCGCTGGCACAACACCCCAGCCACAATCCCCCCGGAAAGACGAAGGTGTGTTTCTTGTTGCTACAGAACAGTTGCATGGCAGCAGCTTTCAGCAAACGGTTATCCTGTTAACCCACTACAGCAAACATGGCGCCACCGGACTCACCATTAACCGACCTGCGGGCATGGCTCTGCAACAAGCTTTTCCCGACGTTCGTCAATTACAACAACGCACTGATCCACTGTTCCTCGGCGGCCCGGTGAGCACCAATGCTATTTTTGTATTACTACGCACCCAACGACCTGAAAAGACCATGCACCGCATCGCCGATGACATCTATTTTTCCACCGGAAGAAATGTCTTTACACGTCCGCTTGAGTCCGCCACACATACCGCAACACGCACCTATGCAGGTTATGCGGGTTGGGCTGCCGGGCAATTGCAAAATGAAATCAGTCGCGGCGACTGGATCATGGTGCGCACCCATCCCAAAATTGTTTTTGAAGAAAATGCCGAAAACCTGTGGCAACGCCTCAGTAAACGCTGGGCGGGGAAATGGATTTAAATGTGAATTAAGGGCCAGGGCGTGTCGTTACTGAAAACACCGTCATTCCGGCATGTTTTTAGCCGGAATCCAGAGGCTTACAGCCCTCGGATAATCGTTCCAGTGTATTGGGCGGTTATGTTGTCGTGGTACTGACAGGTAACGTGTTATAAACGCAGAGACACAAAGGACGCAGAGAAAACACTGGACACTTTGCGCCCATATTGTTCTCCGACATTACTGTCTTCGCTCCATTTCCCCCTGGAGGATATTTATGGAAATACTGCATAAAGCCGATTTACCCGAAGGTGGTTTCGCAGGCCTGAAAGAACACCGCATGGTCAAAGGTGCCGCAGCCTTTGGCTCCGATGCCAATAGTGATGGCAGCTGGCCGAGCCTCGGTCATTTTGTTTATCTTGCCGATGCCCGTTTTATGCCCCGGGGAGAAACCCGCATGCACAAACACCTTGAAATTGATGTAATTTCGGTGATGGTGGATGGCAATATTTCTCATCAAGGCTCCATGGGGCATGGCGAAAATTTATGCCGCAATGATGTGCAGGTTCAACGCGCCGGTGGTGAAGGTTTTTCCCACAATGAAATCAACCCCGACGACCACGAAAACCGCATGATCCAGTTATGGGTACTGCCGGAACAAAGCGGACAAGCTGCCAGCTACAAAGTATACCGACCCGGCGCAGGAAGCCTCACACATATTTATGGTGGCGAAGATACAACAAACAACGCCTTCCCCGCCAAAACACATATCGATGTTGCCTTACTGGATGCTGAACAAAAAATAGAGATCCCGGCAGTTTTTTTGGCCTACCTCACTCGTGGCACAGGCATCGCCAACGGGGAAAATATCAGGGACGGGGATTTGATACGTGGTAACAGCCTGAAATTTGAAGCCCGGGAACCCGTTCAACTTATTGTGATCTACACATCCTCCTCTTCATCGTAATCTTCGGGCAACTCATGTGCCACACCCTTGTGGCAATCAATACAGGTCTGGCCTTTTTTCGCCATTTTTTTGTGTTTACGTGCAGCACGCCCTTGCTGCTCTTCAAAATCCATAGACTCCACCGCATGGCAAACACGGCACTCACGAGAGTCCGTTTCTTTCATCTTCCGCCATACAATCCTGGCCATTGTCAGCCGATGAGCCTCGTACTTCTCTTTGCTGTCAATGGTACCAAGAAGGTGGTACCAGACATCCTTGGATGCACGAATTTTAGCGACCATTTTTGGAGCAAAATCTCGCGGCACATGACAATCCGGGCAGGTTGTACGTACACCCGTACGATTTTTATAATGTACTGTACCTTTGTATTCCTCGTAATTAACATTCATTTCATGGCAAGAAATACAAAATGATTCCGTATCGGTCGCATTTAATACACTATGAAAACCCGTAACCAGTAAACCACCCACAATGACTGCACTGACAACAACAGACAGAGATCCCCTTTTTAGCCATTTATTCATTAAATTTCCAAATCACTATTTCAGGTTATTGTTATTATTGCCCAAACATCGATGACTTGATTATTTCCAGGCATGTCGAGATCAGGTTTTTCCAAACATATCCATGGTAATTCCCTTGTACCAACCGGTTGCAAACCTGGCTTCCTTGAGTCGAGTTTTACGAGACGCCTTTTTGTCACTCAAACCACCAGATGCCCGCTTCAGTTTTCCATTCTCCAGGCGATACACCCCTGCTGATGAAAGCGCATATTTAGGACTGAGAAGACTGTAGATACTGGTACTGTAAATCACCTCCGGCATAGTTCCACCGTTCAATTCAGTCACAATGGCTGCCGCACAAATCTTGCCCTGGGTGTTCGCACTGTGCCCCGTTTTTTGCATGGGATCGGCAATGCAGGCATCGCCGATCACATGAATATCTTTTTGTAACCTGGAGGCAAAATTTTTCTGGTCTACAGGACACCAGCCTGATTTATTCACCAGGCCAGCGACCCTGGCAATTTCACCTGCACGCTGTGGCGGAATTAAATTCACAACATCCCCCTTAAGGGTGCCCACCGTACGTCCTGTCAATGATAATGCCCCGACATTCGCTGATACGATCTCACCTTGTTCGGAGCCATCGACCCATTCGATCATACCCTTGTAGAGTTTTTCCCAGCCTTTGCGAAACATGGCCAGTTCTTCAGAGTCACCACTGGAATCGACAAGCAAAACTTTGGAAGAAGGTTTGGATTTTTTAAGATAGTATGCAATCAGACTGGCGCGCTCGTAAGGAGCAGGCGGAGCACGAAAAGGTTTTCGAGGCGATGCAATAATAACCTTGCCGCCATCTTTCATCGCTTCCAGCTGTTTTCGCAGCAAAAGAGTTTGCGCACCGGCCTTCCAGGCGTGTGGCATAATTTTACTGTTTTCTTCGCTGCTTCCTTCGATCTCATTCCAGTCAAAAGAAATTCCTGGCGAGACGACCAACCGGTCATACCCGAGTATCTTGCCACCTTTCAGTTCAAGTTTTTTCGCGGCAACATCGATTGAAACCACGGTATCGTGTATGACATTAATATTGCGATTTTTACGCAGTCCATCGTAATTGTGGGTGATAAAATTTATAGACCTCATTCCCGCCAATACGGTATTACTGAACGGACAGGTAACAAACCGGGTATTCGGCTCAATCAAAGTCACGTCCAGACTGGAATCATACTGACGCAAATAATTGGCACAGGTTGCACCACCAAAACCACCGCCAACCACCACCACACGTGCTTTGGCTCCTGCCATAACACTACCGGGTAAAATAAGGCCGCTGGTGGCGGAAACCACCCCTACCGCCCCCAGCATTTTGATAAATTCTCTACGATTAACCTGGCTCATCGCATCTATCCTTTTTTTATTTGTCCAAACCCCCAAAATATTCTGCCAACCGGTTAATTTCATCATCACTCAGTGCGTTGGCGTATCGTCCCATGATGGTGGATTTTTCATCGCCAGATTTAAAACCAAACAGACTTTCAGTGATATCGCTTTTTTCCAAACCGTTCAGCTCCGGAATTTTTCCCGAGCCCATTCCGTTTGGCCCATGACACGTTAAACAGGCATCCGCCATAATCTTGACCTTGCTTGGCGTCGCTGCCATGCCCACGTTTATCGAAAGTATCAACGCTACTGTACTAATTATCATCAAATGTATAAATCTACTCTGTCTCATCATTATTGCCTCAATATATCCACCAGGTGGATTATGTTTATTACAAAGAATATTGTTTCTTTGAAATCTTTAATCTTACAAAAAAGTTGTCTCTTTAAACGTCTCTGACGAAGTGGAAAACCGGGGTGGCAAATCAAGGATAAACTCCCGTGCCTATCACCCTTACATCCCGACGTTCTCCCCTCAAGGGGAGAACGAGCAAAAACCCTGAGCCGGAACAGCTACCGCCCAAAAACGCAAGACTTTAAATCCCTTATTGAAAAATGTGACAACAACTAAAAGTCAGGCAAAAGATCTGCCTGGCTTTTAGTGTTTTAAACAATCATCATTAATCAACAGCCTGTCGAGCAAACAAGACTACAAACCAACATATAGCTGAAGAGTTAAACGACTATCTTTTGATATGCCTGTCGGTGTATCAAAACGATCCCAGTACTCGATATAGGCTTTGATGTTTTGCGCCAGATAATGAGTCACGTTCAAAGTCAGCTCATTGTATTCATCAGCGCCATCATTTTTTTCATAGCTGTCCAAACGCACCAACTGCACCCAGGTCGGCATACCCTTACGGGTTTTCATGACATTATAAGCCTGAATGGAGAATGCATTGTTTCTGTTTGTTCCCCCAGGCACGTCATCCTCGGCCATAGCATAAGCTGCCTGAACGCGGACATCTTTAAGGTCAGCCTGGGCATCAACAACCGTACGATTGAAGTTCATGGTGCCGGCTTCACCATCGAGGATGTAACCACCCACCATGATGTTCTTTTTCACATCAAAGGCAACACGAGCATTCATACTGGTACCATCACCAGCTGCATTTCCGGATACACCTTCAACATTATCTGCCACACCACCGAGACCCACGTTATAAAACAGTTTGTCATCGGCAACACGGCCTGTCATTGCTACATTTTGACGTTTGGAACGTAACGTTCCGCCACCATCAGCACCGCCAAAACTCTGGTCAATGACACCCACACTGCTGCGAGTCAAGCGAAAATGATTGCCCAGAAAACCATAACCATCTGCCCAGTTGGCCTGACTCCAGGTCATTTGCAAAGTGGCTTCCTTGTTAAAACGATAAGACAGGGCAGTGCTACCCACTTCTGGTGCAAAATCAGCTTCATCTTCAGCTTCGATTTGTGTGAACACCGAAATTTTCTTGCCCATGGTGCCGGCAATAAACAACGCCACACCATTAATTGCACGAACCATACGATCGCCGTTGTCTTCCTTATCGTAAGGACGTGAAATAACCAGACCACTAATGGGAAAATCACCCGTTTCATAATAGGGCGTCGTCTTGCCTTCTGCTTCCAGGTCTGCCTTAAAGCGATACCCCTGTTCCTTGAACTTGCGACCTTTGCTATTCAACTGGGGCCATGCTTTATGACAATATGAACAATTTTTTTCATATTTGGCTGCAAATGAGGGCACAGCCTGAGCAGTCCCTGTTATGACAACGCCAACAATAGTCAGCATGCCCAGTATTAATCCTGTTTGAATACTTCTCATAAAACTCTCCTTTTAAATTTCATTATTGTTTTTTTATGTTCCTGCTCACATCAATCACACAAAAATAAATACCTCTATTATTCGTGCTCCTGAACAGAGTCAAACAGTTAGAGTCAAACAGTGCCCAATCATTACAATCACATCGCAAATTTATAACAGCCCGTTTTTCGGACACACAAAACCTACAAGCGCAGCAACATTTTGGCGCTGGTGAGTCAAACCAGATATCTGGAAAAGGTCTCTCTGAATAGAGATAAAATTACAACCAGGACTTCGCTAACGTTAAGTAATAACCCGTGCACGTCCCTTGCTTGCAATCTGACATTCCCTGATTAAGTACCTCATACTTTATGCAGGTAGTGACACCTTCAACTTGGAGGATAAAATAGTAGGCGTGAGATAAAACTAAGACAAGCTTTTTTTTCTAAAAAAACCAGGTAATTTCCCCTACCTCTCTCAGGAAAAACCCCTTTAAAAACCGGTAAAATTCAGTCATTACAATTTTTACAAAACAGGAGTATATTGCCTGCGGGTCCTGCTTTCACTAAAAACAAACATTAATCGAGGCCAACTGACCCCGCCAGAAAGGTGGAGACCGATGCCGGGTTTTACGTAGCAAACTACGAAAAGGCTTGCCTTCGTATTTGTCTAACCCGAAATGAACGTCCCTTTAATTTCCCCTCTTCCAGTTTTTTTAATGCGGGTTTGGCAACTTCACGGTTAATTGCCACCCAGGCCTGGTTGTCGGCAATAATAATCTTCCCGACCTGCTTTCCTGTAATACCCTCTTTCCCTGTCAGTGCACCAAGAATATCGCCTGGCCGTACTTTTTGTTTTTTACCGCCATCAATCTGCAAAGTGACCATACCGGGTTGATAAGGTGTTTTGTTCAACAAACTTGCTGGCGGCAACATTGTATTGTTGATGCCCTGTTCAAGATAATCTTCCAGCATTCCG
Organism: Gammaproteobacteria bacterium; assembly: GCA_013151355.1. Taxonomy (GTDB): domain Bacteria; phylum Pseudomonadota; class Gammaproteobacteria; order SZUA-152; family SZUA-152; genus SZUA-152. The sequence goes on along the minus strand of JAADIL010000034.1, from coordinate 7,366 downwards.
ATCTTGTAACTTTCCTTATCCGTATACAGCGTGCAGGCAATACCCTTGCTGCCAGCCCGACCCGTGCGACCAATACGATGCACATGTACTTCGGTATCACGTGACAAATGATAATTAATGACCGCATCCAGCGCATCAATATCCAGACCGCGTGATGCCACATCGGTCGCCACCAGAATCGATGCGCTTTTATTGCTGAATAATACCAGTATTTGATCGCGGGCTTTTTGATCCAGATCACCATGCAACGCCAACGCACTAAAACCATGCTGAACCAGCTCATCTGCTACTTCCTGCGTCTCACGCCGGGTATTGCAAAACACCAGGGCAGACTCGGGGCAATTCTCCAGTAATAATAAACGCAAAGCATCCATGCGTTGCTCGTCATTATTTAATTTGTAGAAACGCTGCTCAATGCTGGCTTCATCATGCGTCGAAACCACTTGTACCATCACAGGGTCAAGCATAATGCGCTTCGCAATGGCCTGTATTTGCCTGGGGTAAGTCGCACTGAATAACAGTGTTTGGCGTTTGTGCGGCATGTGCTCAATGATCGTATCCAGCGTTACCTGAAAACCCATATCCAGCATACGATCTGCTTCATCAAGAACAAAAACCGTCAGGTGTTGTAAATCCAGAATACCTTTGCGCAGATGCTCCTCAATACGCCCCGGTGTACCCACCACAATATGGGCCCCATGTTCCAGCGAGCCGATTTGTGGCCCGAAAGGCATGCCGCCGCAGAGAGTGAGTATTTTAATGTTATTAATCGCACGGGCCAGCTTGCGCAATTCTTTTGCTACCTGGTCAGCCAGCTCCCGGGTCGGGCAAAGTACCAGCGATTGCACACAAAAACGTTTTACCTCCAGCTTCTCCAGCAGGCCCAAACCAAAAGCTGCCGTTTTCCCTGAACCGGTTTTACCCTGCGCAATCACATCTTTTCCCGCCAAAATATGCGGCAGGCTTTTTGCCTGTATGGGAGTCATCGCCAAATAATTCAGTGATGCCAGATTCTCAAGCAATCCGGTACGTAACTTGAGGGATGAAAAACAAGTTTGACTCATCGTGAATAACCAGTGTGGTGTGAAAAATAAAATAAAATAAAAGAATCAACCTGCATTTTTACTGCGCAAATATTCTTCATAGGTGCCGTGAATATCGACAATGCCGGTGGGTGTCAATTCGATAATGCGTGTCGCAATGGAAGAGACAAATTCGCGGTCATGGCTAACAAAGATCAGTGTACCAGGATAGTTTTCCAGCGCCAGGTTGAGTGACTCGATAGATTCCATATCCAGATGGTTGGTGGGTTCGTCCAGTAATAAAATATTGGGGCGCTGCAACATCAACTTGCCGAATAACATGCGCCCCTGTTCACCACCGGAAATAACATCAACGGTTTTGTTAATATCATTCTGTGAAAACAGCATGCGCCCCAGGGTGCCACGGATAACCTGTTCGTCATCACTTTCTTTTCCCCACTGGTCCATCCAGTCATATAAATTTTTATGTTCTGCAAAATCAGCGGCGTGGTCCTGTGCGTAATAACCAATATTTGCATTTTCAGACCATTTCACCTTGCCCGTAGTGGGTTCCAGATCACCCATCAGACATTTCAACAACGTTGACTTGCCAATACCATTGGGGCCGATGACCGCGATACGTTCACCCACATCCACCGTAAGATTGAGCCCTGCAAACAGATCTTCATTAAAATGTTTACTGAGTCCTTCTACTTCCAGTGCCAAACGATGAAGTTTTTTATCCTGCTCAAAACGAATAAAAGGATTTTGACGGCTGGAAGGTTTTACCTCTGCCAGCTGAATTTTATCAATTTGTTTGGCACGTGATGTCGCCTGTTTTGACTTTGAAGCATTGGCCGAAAATCGACTGACAAAAGCTTTAAGCTCGGCAATCTGTGCGCTTTTTTTGGCATTGTCTGAAGCCAGCTGTTCACTGGCTTGCGTTGCAGCCGTCATGTATTCATCGTAGGAACCGGGATAAACACGCAGTTCACCATAATCCAGATCCGCCATGTGTGTACACACGCTGTTCAAAAAATGGCGGTCATGGGAAATAATAATCATCGTGCAATTGCGTTCGTTCAACACACCTTCCAGCCAGCCAATGGTATTGATATCCAGGTTATTGGTGGGCTCGTCCAGTAACATGATGTCCGGCTCCGAAAATAACACCTGTGTTAACAATACCCGCAGCTTCCAGCCCGGCGCCACTTCACTCATCAGGCCAAAATGTTGTTCAACAGGAATGCCTACACCCAGTAATAATTCACCTGCCCGTGCTTCGGCGGTGTAACCATCCATCTCGGCAAAATCATGCTCAAGATCGGCAGCCCGCATGCCATCCTCTTCGCTCATCTCCGCTTTGGTATAAATCGCATCACGCTCGGATTTCACTTTCCACAGCTCTTCGTGACCCATGATCACCGTATCAATCACACTGAATTCCTCATACGCGAACTGATTCTGTTTCAATTTGCCAATACGCTCATCAGGGGTTGTTGAAATATTGCCTGTGGAAGGCTCCAGATCACCACCCAAAATTTTCATCAGAGTGGACTTGCCACAACCGTTGGCGCCGATCAGCCCGTAACGATTGCCATCGCCAAATTTGACCGAGATGTCTTCAAATAACGGTTTGGCACCAAATTGCATGGTAATATTTGCTGTGGATAACACGATATTCTTCCTGTAAAAACAATGAATTGATGGGTACAGAATTATCTGTACACGGTGGTCGTTTGCTCGATGGGGGAAACATGCGAACACCTAAAAAGCGCCGTCAGCACATTCAAAACGTCCATTGTCTTGTCTCCCCCTGGCAAAAAACCGGGATACGGCGCAAATAAACCACCCCGCAGCAAGCTGACGGAGTGTTAACATTTTCACGTCACACTGACGCACACCTGCAAGTATCCAGGGCGGTAGAGCGACGCAGGACGCAAAGCCGAGACAGTGCCCAGAGATTTGTCTGGATTCTGGCCCCGGCTTACTACACGCCAGGGCAGGCCTGAAGGACCGGAATGACGATATTCGCAGCAAACTGCGGGGGAATCAGCCCCGCAAAGGGTTAAATCAACGGATTATCCTTGATACTCCCTCACACCCGTCCTTTCTGTACCCCGTGAAGGGAGAGGGGAAAGGGCTTCCGGGCAGCAGAACTGCGTATTTTGCATTAAGGACTGGTTATCAATCAACCCGTATCTTCTGGATATGAGCATTTGGCGGTGACGTGGTGATTGTAAACGATGGTTTTACATGCCTGAAAACGACAAATATACCTGAAATTTCATTTCGCCACTTCGGAATTTCTGTGAGATTTTTTACATTGAACGCTGTTGCATTTCATTTGCATCAGGTACCACGACCTTACTTTCTGTTTTTTCTCTGCCATCCGGTTTTTGGGCATTCTCTCCGGGAGGCGTCACACTGTCTACAGTTGCGACCCTCGGCAGGAACATTGTAAAAACAGACCCTTCATCCTTTACACTTTCTACGCTTATATAGCCACCCATCATTTCGCAAAAATGTTTACTGATGGCGAGACCGAGACCAGTCCCTCCATATTCCCGGGTTGTTGATGAATCGGCTTGTGTAAACTCTCTGAATAAATTATTGACCTGATTTTTTGTCATGCCAATTCCCTGATCAGAAACACAAAAACTGATGCCTTCATGATTACCAAGCTTGTGGGGGCGAACGACCAGTGTCACTTCTCCATCTTTGGTAAACTTGCATGCATTACTAATCAGATTCAACAGAGATTGGCGTATTTTTGTTTCATCAGAGCACATAGAACCGACACTCTCCGGACAGTCAACCCGAAAAGTGTTGTTATTTTTCTTTGCGAGAGGCTCGATAACTGACTGGACATCGGAAACCATCGTGCCAACAGTAAATGCTTCCAGATATAAATCTATCTTGCCCGCTTCAATTTTTGACAGATCCAGAATATTATTTATCAATGATAACAAATGGACGCCAGCATTGTTGACTTTATGAAGATCTCCGTAACTCGATTTATTGTTTTTATCAATAGCATCCTCCATTAGCAGCTCACTATAACCAATAATCGCATTTAAAGGTGTGCGCAATTCATGGCTCATGTTTGCCAGAAAACGGCTTTTGGTTTTACTCGCCTCAATGGCTTTATCGCGGGCCTCTGCTAATTCCATTGTCCTGTTTCTAACCCGTTTCTCCAATGTAATATTCTGGTTCTTTAATTCTTTATCTCTTTCGTTAATGGCCTTTATCATCTGGTTGAATGCATGTGCAATGACTTTCGCTTCTTGAGGACCATCTTCATCGGCATACGCATTTTCAACACTTGATTCAGCGTTGTACATTGTATTGGACAGTTTATTAAGCGGCTGGGTTATCCTTTTTGCCATGAAGCGAAGCACCAGAAGAAGAATCGCTGCCAATAAAAAAAAGATGATGCTATTAACAACAAATATGCTTGTTGTGGTATCCACCAGAGTGTCTTTACTTAATACAACGTCCGCATAACCCAGCAGCTCCGGTTTTGTATTAGCCCCCAGAACAACAAATTCATTGTCCTGGACAACCTGAGAATAAACAGGGGCCCGGAATCGCCAATGCTCCTCCCCATCAAAAATTAATGCGCTGGAACTCATCAGCGGAGAAAAATATATTATATCTTTCTCAAAATTTTTCCCTTCATGGAGAATTAACCGGAACGAAGTATCATAAATATACACGTTCATCACATCAGGAAATGCCAACGCACCACGCGCAGCATCTTTTGCGTTTTCACCCTCCCCATATAAAAGAGCCAGCGCACTTTGTCTCGCCAGATTTTCCGTAATCTGATGTCCCTGTTTTATCAGACTGCTTTCTGTTCTGTTACTGGCAAGCCATGAAGTCACAACGGATGCAACCAATATTAATGTAATGATACCAATTGTAAATGATACGGTTAGCTGGTGAAGAAAGCTGCCTTCAGGTGCCACCAGATTTTTTAGCGTATCTTTCATTCATCAACTCTCATTCACTTCCGCGGGAAGACCAAACCAAATTTTCTTTGCTCTTCAAACGGAATGTGCAACCCTAAATGGCTGGCAGTACGAAGGTTGACTGCACTTAAAGCATCAGGAAGCGGCAAAATAAAAGCACTGGATTTCTGATTGGCGTCCAGTCTGGCAAGAGCCAGCTTTGCAAGGTTTTTCCCCAGCGCTTTATTGTCAGCATAAAATGAAAATAAAATTCCTCGCGGGACGTCGCTTGGATTACTGGAAAATACAATGAGTTTTTTATTCCAGGATTCTTTTAAAATCATGGGCAAGATTGTATTCGAACCTACGATGCTCGAATCCTGTAATAACCACACAGAATCCGTTCGCTTCCTGGCTCCCCTTAATATATCCCTGTGAATTCGCGCCGAATCTCTAAGCCCTTCCGCAGCTTTAGCGACCAATGTGATGCCAAGCCTCTCGGCAGCAGGCGTGGCCAGATTAATTAACCACTGGTAACGTGCCGGGTTGTATACAACGAAAACACGCTTTGTCCCTGGAGAAAGGCGTTTCAACTGGTTAAAAAGCTGCTTCGGGTCCGGCGTCAAACTGATGCCAACAGAACCATCAAGCGTGTCATCAGCAACATATAAAACACCGCCAAAAACCGAGGGTATCGTCAACTTCAGGTTTCGAACAGCTTCGATACCACGACGACCGAGCACAACAATGACATCAGATTGTTGATCCGATAACCACTCTTGTATTGCCTCGCCCTGTTTTTCATCAACTCCCTCTAACCCGTATTTGACGATATCCGTTTTTGCCCCGGCGGCAATACCATCAATTATCCGCTCGAAAACGGTGCTGTACGGTTTTTTTACAACAGGATAGATGACAGCAATACGCTGCTCGGCAGCATGGCTTATGTTGACCGGTAGCTGAATTAAAACCATGAACAGCCAGGAGCAAACAAGCGTAAGCCCCGGTCTCCTGGTGTCAGTTCTTAAATGCATCACTGCTGTTCCATTAGCCTCATTCCATCGTGCCAGACCTGACTCGACACCCGGCAAGCCATTGAAATGACTGAATTCCGGGACATACCCGGAACGACAACCCCGGACATCTGGTTCCATGTGTCAAATTATTGCGGCACCCTGAAGGTGATTACATTCAACATGTTCCGGCACGAACTCGACCCATCTTAAGTCAGACAGCACTGTAAATGCATGTAAAAAATGCACCTTCGCGGAGTCTAATGGTTTGATGCAAAGATTGACTATCAGTATTTATGCACCAATCGACAGGGTAAATACTAAACTTTAGCTCGTGCCATATATATTTACTAAAGAATTCTAATAGAATGTCGTCAGGGAACAAATAAGATATACGAATATACTTTTCGGGTTATTGACTCGGCGCGCCCATACTGCAAAGCTCAGTGGTATTTGCATGATGTGCCTTGCACTTAAAGACCAGCACAGATATCTTCTACCATGGCAGATGATTTCCCGTGAAAATAAAAAAGAATAAAACATGCATCGCGAAAGCTCTGTCTTTGTTGCTCATTTTTTGTGCAGCCACGGCAACTTATGCGCAAACTGTTCCTGAAGAAGATATCGCCCTTACCTTCGATGAACAGTTTGTCAGCATAGCCACCGGCGGACAAAAAGAGCTGTCCCGGGCACCCGCAGTAGCCACCGTCATCACGGCAGAAAATATCGCCCGAATGGGCGCCCTGAATCTGGATCAGGTACTTGAATCCGTACCGGGGCTTCATGTCACCCTCTCATCTGTTCGACTGACACCGGTGTATTCCATACGCGGCATACAATCTGATATTGGGCCGCATGTGCTGATGCTGGTTAACGGAGTGCCGATCACCCAGATGTGGCAAGGTGACCGGGGGTTGTTGTCTACCCTGCCCATTGCGGACATCGCGCGCGTTGAGATCATCCGCGGACCAGGCTCCGCAGTGTATGGAGCAGATGCATTTGCGGGCGTGATCAACGTCATCACAAAATCCGCAGCTGAAATGGATGGCACCAGCATCTCTGCAACCGCAGGTTCTTTTGGTACCATACAAACTGCGATCCTGCATGGCAAAACATATGATGACCTGGATATCACTTTTTCGATGCAGTATTCAGGAACAGATGGTGATGATAGTCGGATTATTGACGAAGATGGCCAGACATTTTGGGATAACTCGGCTGGAACAAATGTATCTTTGGCGCCCGGCCCGCTGGATACCCGCGCACAAAGGATTGATACAAGGCTAGGGTTTAGCTGGGACAACTGGAAGATTCAAGCCTGGAACTGGCGAATCAAGGATGCCGGTGTAGGCCCAGGCCTCGCCCAGGCACTTGATCC
>JAADIL010000227.1 GCA_013151355.1 Gammaproteobacteria bacterium | reverse complement strand
AGGGGCAATCCCTTGTGGTTGCCCTGGTTGTAGCTGATCTACGTTTTGGGGTTTCCCTACGTTTTGGGCACCCACAAGGGGTGCCCCTACGGGTAATTCAATTATTCCGTGAAAATGATAATGCATGTCAAGAGTATAATTTTATTGGCGTATAGAATCGTGATAAGAAACAGGCAGGATCTGCAATATCAGCATCTTATTCATAATATGTATCGTTCTGCCATGTTGAGGGATTGGTTTTTATGTATTCCGATATTTTCAAGCAAGATTCCTCGTCGCGAACAATGTGTTCATAAAAATTACGTTGCCATAACTTTTTATCAAACCGTGACCAATGATGTTGTTTCACGCCGTGAATATATTCATTCGTAGTTATCGATTTAAATGCACCAACAATGTCGCCAATCGTAGGGGCAATCCCTTGTGGTTGCCCTGGTTGTAGCTGATCTACGTTTTGGGCACCCACAAGGGGCGCCCCTACGGGTAATTCAATTATTCCGTGGAAATGATTTGGCATTACAATGCATTCGCCTAAATCAATACCTGTAAACCGTTGCGTTAAATCTAACCATCGCGCTGCAACCATCCGCCCTGCATCATTCAAAATCATTTCGTCATTTTTAATATTCCCCAACAAGCACAGTCGGCTCTGCGTACAAATTGGTAACAAAATACAGTCCTGCTTGAGAATAGTCATAACTCTTTAACCTTATAGAACGACGATAATGTCTATCAGGAGTAGATTTCACTGGCGTATAGAGTCGTTATAACGAGTGGGATCTGCAATGCCAGCATCTGCAAAACCATTTGCCCGCAGGCGACAGGAATCACAATGGCCACAGGCATAGCCTTCAGGATCTGCGGAATAACATGAGACAGTGGTTGCATAATCCACCCCCAGCTTCAGACCGTTACGGATAATGTCAGCTTTACCGAGATGAATCAGGGGTGTATGGATTTTTGCGGCATGACCTTCGACACCGGCCCTGGTCGCCAATACCGACATGGTCTGATATGCCGCAATGTATTCCGGCCGACAATCCGGGTAACCCGAATAATCTACGGCATTGACGCCGATATAAATATGCCGTGCCTCCAGCACTTCTGCCCAGGCCAGCGCATAAGATAAAAACAGGGTATTGCGCGCTGGCACGTAGGTAACCGGAATGCCATCGTCCGGTGTATCCGACACGTCAGGCACAGCAATGTTGTCATCCGTTAATGCGGAGCCTCCGATACCACGCAAATCCAGCGAGATAATCCGATGCTCTTCTGCACCAAGTTTTTTTGCCAGTACCGCCGCTGCAACCAGCTCGGATTTGTGCCGCTGGCCATAGTCAAAACTCAGCGCATAACACAGCAGACCTTCGTTTTTTGCCATGGCCAGGGTGGTTGCCGAATCCAGGCCTCCGGATACCAGCACCACGGCCTTTTCTGGTGTTGCACTGAAAGTCACGTTTATCTCCCCGGTTCGTTATCCCAAAGAATTTTGTGCAATTGCAATTGAAAACGGATTTGCAGTTTGTCGTCAAGAATCCAGCTCGCCAGCGTTTTTGCTTCCAGCTGTCCGTAACAAGGGGAAAACAAAATCTCGCAACGTGACAACAACCGGTATTGCTCCAGTATTTGTTTTGCCCAGTCGTAGTCATTCCGGTCACACAATACAAATTTGATTTGATCACGGGAAGACAAATACTCAATGTTTTGCCAGTGGTTTTTGTCCATTTCGCCAGAGCCCGGCGTTTTAAGGTCCATCACTTTTACAACACGTGTATCTACCGCAGCGACATCCAGCGCACCACTGGTTTCCAGTGATACTTCATAACCCTCATCACACAAGTGTGTTAGCAACTTCAGGCACAGTTTTTGTGCCAGTGGCTCACCACCGGTTACCGTAATGTGATGTGTTTTACAGGAGGCGACCCGGGTCAAAATGGTATCCAGTGTTATCCATTGCCCACCCTGAAACGCATAACTTGTGTCGCAGTAACCACAGCGCAAAGGACAGCCGGTGAGTCGAATAAATACCGTGGGATAACCCACGCTGCGTGACTCGCCCTGCAAGGATAAAAAAATCTCGCTAATGCGTAACTGGTCGGCATGTCCGTCCACTGGAATTTTTTTTGGAACCACAGAGGTATCAGTACACATGGTCATCAGGAACTTCTGGTTTTTTTGCTGGAAATTCGGTGATCACCGAAAAAATGATCTTTGAAACTGTTTGCATTAAACAACGCATTGCAAAACAATTATTGGTGCTGTTTCAAATCCTGTAAACGCTTCTGCGCCAAACGGGCCGCTGTGGTATTCGGATAATTCGTGATAACTTTACTCAGCGACATGCGGGCATTATCGTTTTGACCCAGCTCCTGAAAGGTGTAACCCATCTTCAGCAATGCATCGGCACGCTTGGGGCTGGCAGGATGATTTTTCACCACGTTGTCAAACTCGCTTAACGCTACCGCAAAATTTTTCTGCACATAGTTGGCTTCGCCTAACCAGTATTGGGCATTGTCTACAAACTGCCCCTGGGGGTAGGCTCGCACAAACGTTTTGAACGCGGCCACGGCCAGATCATAACGCCCTTCTTTAAGCAGGTTAAACGCACGCTCGTAGGCCGCACGTTCTTCCGGTGAACCGGCCCCTGTGGGCGGTGCTGCACCATTCGTTGCCGATTCAGACATTGCTCCGCCCGGCACTGCCCCGGCGATGGATGTTGCTGGCGCCGTCAACATGCTCGCACGCGCAGCCTCCAGGTCACGCAAGCGCCGGTCAATGTCCAGATACAAATCACGTTGCCGCTTTTTCAGCTGCTCCATGTTGTAAGCCTGTTCTTCCGTTTGCCCCAACATTTGCTGGACTTCATTTTGCAGACTGTCGATACGGGTCATCAAATCGATCAGCGTTTGATTTTCCAACAAGCGCTCCAGCCGCTGCAAACGTTGCTCCAGACTACCCGCCACCGGAGCCGAAGCTGTCGGTTCTCCAGACGCCTCAATGACCGGTGCCGGTTTGCGCGCCATAGCATCAGAAACGAAAGATGGCGCAGCCAAAATGACCAGCGCCATACTTGCATATTTAATCAGCGAAGCCTTGAAATATTGCGTCACAAGATACCCGTTCTTTCAAACATATTGTTCAGCATATCATTCAAAAAAGTCACCCGATCACAAACAACGGCTTATCGGTTATAAATAAATTCAACACGACGGTTCAACGCCAGGGATTCTTCGTCGTGCCCCAGTGCAGCCGGACGCTCTTCACCGTAACTGATGACACGAATCTGGCTGGCCGAAGCACCTTGCAGGGCCAACATACGCTGTACTGCATTGGCACGACGTTCACCCAGGGCAATGTTGTATTCGCGGGTACCGCGCTCATCGGCATGGCCTTCCAGAGTCACCATCACGTTGCTGTTGTTGGCCAGATATTCAGCATGAGCCTGGATGATTGCCCGAAAATCGCTTTTGATATCGCTCTGATCGTAATCAAAGTAAACCACGCGCTTTGCCAGCAGACTATTGGGGTCATCCAGGGGGTCACCACTGAAAGCAGGCTCTTTTTCACCCATGTTTTCACCACTGGCCGCACCACCAGCGCCAACGCCGCTGGTAGTTGCCGATGAGCCCGAGCCACTGGTTGATGAAGATGAACTTACACCACTGTCAGTTCCCTCTTCCACTTCACCAGAAGTGCCACACCCCAGCAGCAGCAGTGCGGGTAACATTGCAAGCACAGTCTTGGTCCAGAATTTCATAGCTGATTCCCTCAAATTGTTCAAATATATTTTAATAAATTGATTTTTTACGAATTGATTCAGTACATCGATAACGCATTTTATTCCGCCGCAAAGGGAGACCACGCAGGCTCCCGTACATCACCTTCCGGGACAGTCAGCCGTTGATGGATATTACCATCCACGGAAACCGCCTTCAAAATCCCGCGCCTGCCCACACTGGCGGCGTAAATAATCATACTGCCATTGGGTGCAAAACTGGGCGACTCATCCAGTGAGCCGTCCGTCAACACACGCAGATTACCACTCTTCAGATCCATCACCGCAACCCGATACTTGCCATCCATACGGTGAATCATGGCCACTTTTTTGCCATCCCGCGACACTGACGCCCTGGCATTGTATCTGCCTTCAAAGGTCAGGCGTCTCGCCTTCCCGCCTTTGGACGGCACCTGATAAAGCTGCGGCCGACCACCCCGGTCCGAGGTAAAAATAATCGTCTTGCCATCCGGTGTCCATGTGGGCTCGGTATCAATCGCCCAGTGACGCGTCAGGCGCCGTTGTTTTTTGCCGGTCAAGTCTATGACATATATCTCGGGGTTACCATCCTTGGAGAGGGTGACCGCCAGGGACTTTCCATCCGGTGACCACGAGGGGGCACCATTGATGCCTTTGTGCGACGAGACCTTGTCCCGACGCCCACTGGCTATATTTTGTACAAACACCACCTGATGACCGTTATCCTCCAACGAGGCATAGGCGATACGAGTTCCATCAGGTGACCATGCTGGTGACAAAATCGGTTCATCCGAACGCATCATTGACTGCGGGCCATAACCATCGGCGTCGGCAATCCACAGCGAGTATCGTCGCGCCTTACCCACACCCGCTGCTGTGACATAGGCCACACTTGTGGTAAATGCCCCACGCTCGCCGGTCAGTTTTTCATAAATAATGTCACTGACCTGATGCGCGGCACGACGTAAATTATTGCCGCTGGCAGACAAGCTGAATCCTTCCAGCTGTTTGCCCTTGAACACATCAAACAATCGAAAGCGGATTTTGTAACGATCCGCACCCAGATATTGCAGAGTGCCTACCACCAGGTTTTCACTCTGAAAAATACGCCAGTTGGAAAAATTGATTGTCGAATCGACATTGGGGCGGGCCAGCATATCCTTGGGGGGCAAGGGATCAAAACGTCCGGTGCGTGCCAGATCAGCACGGACAATGGCCGCTATATCAATAGGTGGCTTTTTAGGGGGTAGCAGCTCAGCGGGGGTCTGCGGGTTTTGCGGCGGCACCTGCCAGGCAAACGGCACCACGGCCAATGGTACCGCTCCTTCGACACCCTGGGTGATTTCAATATTCAACACCGCCTGCGCCGTCCCGGCCAGTAACAGCAAATAGAAACCGGATACCGTATTCGTGAACAGTTTTATTTTATACATCGGATATTCAAATTTTCTCAGGTTTATTTTTTGGCTTATTTCTTTGGCTTAAAACTAAACAAAATCTGCCGCTCAAACAATGCGGGGTCCGAAGGTCGCGGTAACGGTGACGCCTTGTACACTGCCGCTTCCACTGAGCGTCGGAAAATGTCGTCACCAATACACTGGGTGACCGTGACATTCACAACTTCTCCACCAGGAATCTGGCTCACCGCCACTTTGCATGATGAATCCGGTCCGGCGCTGGCAGGACGAATCCAGTTTCGCTCCACCTTGTTTTTAATATCGGCAATGTAACGACCTCGTAATGAGTCCAGGCGCTTCCGGTTAGCCGCTTCCATGCGTTGCTGTTCAGCCGCAAATTCGGCACGTCGTGCCGTGGCTTCGGCATCGCGCCGACGTTTTTCGTCGAGCATTTTACGTTTGGCAGCCGCATCCGCCAAGCGTTTCTCTTCGGCAATGCGTTTTTTCTCCAGTGATGCCTGCTCGGCCTTCAGGCGTTCCACTTCTTTTTTCTTTTTGGCCTGTTCCGCGGCGATGCGTTTTTCTTCGACCTTGCGTTCTTTTTGCTGTTTTTTCTGGCGTTTCTTTTCAGCCTCGCGCTCTTTGCGCAGTTTAGCCAACTGTTTTTCTTCACGTTGACGTTTTGCCTTCGCCTCACGTGCCTGTTTGTCCAGCCTGTTTTGTTTGACCTTTTCCTGGTTTTCTTTTTTCGCTTCGGCCTTTTTCAGTTTTTCCAGTTCGGCGAGAATTCTGGATTCATCTACCGCCACAGCTTTGACAATATTCACTTCGGGTTGCGCTGGTGTGGGCAAATCCGTCCATTCCAGGCTGACAAACAGTACCGCCGCCAGAGCCACATGCACCAGGATGGCGTACATCATGGCAAGCGGGTTTTCGAAGACCTCTTTTAGCAGTGCTCTCACAATTTAACGTCTGTTTATTGTTATTCTATTTAACATCTTCGGGTGCCTGGGTGATCAAGCCCACACTGGGCGCACCAGCCTTTTGTAGCAGTGCCATGGCGACCACTACTTTACCGTACTCCACCTGCGTATCACCCCGCACCATAATCGGAGTTTTGGGACGATGGCGCAGCACAGCGGCCACTTTGGTAACAAGCAGCTGATGGTCAATGGGATCGTCAGGCTTGTCACCCACGCTGAGGTAATAATCACCGCTGGCTGTCACCGTGACCACCAGTGGCTCATCGGTTTCCCCCCCCATAGGCTCGGCATCAGCTTGCGGCAACTCCACCGCAACACCCTGGGTCAACAATGGCGCAGTGATCATAAAAATCACCAGCAATACCAGCATCACATCAATGTAAGGCACCACGTTGATTTCCGACATGGGTTTGCGACGGATTCTTTTCGGCTGGACTGCCATTTATTTATGCGCCTGTCGTTGCAGGATGCTGGCAAATTCTTCCGAAAAAGCATCGTAACGACTGATCAGCCGTTCCAGCTCGGTGCTGAAACGGTTGTAGGCAATCACCGCCGGAATCGCCGCAAACAGACCCATGGCCGTGGCCACCAATGCTTCGGCAATGCCCGGAGCCACCATGGCAATGGTCGCCTGCTTGACGTTACCCAGGGCGCGGAAGGAGTTCATGATGCCCCATACTGTGCCGAACAAACCGATATACGGGCTGGTGGAACCCACCGTCGCCAAAAATGGCAGGTGCAACTCCAGTTTGTCGGTTTCCCGCGACAATGCCACACGCATGGCGCGCTGTGCTCCTTCCAGCACGGCCATGGGGTCTACACTTTCCTGCTTGCGCAGCCGCGCAAACTCCTTGAATCCCGCCTCAAAAATAATCGCCATGCCCGCATTGCCGTGACGACCGGAGGTCACTTGATTATAGAGATTGGCAAGATCACCACCGGACCAGAATTTTTCTTCAAACTCCTCAGCCTCAGCACGCGCTTTGGACAGCATCCGGCGTTTCTGAAAAATCACATTCCAGGAAAACAGCGACGTAATAAGTAGAAGCAGCATCACCA
>JAADIL010000170.1 GCA_013151355.1 Gammaproteobacteria bacterium | reverse complement strand
TCGTCATGCCCGTGATGCCGGATTGCGTGTTTGTGCGGGTGGCATTTTGGGTATGGGCGAAAGCCTCGACCAGCGCATCGAACTGGCCGTGCAATTGCGTGACCTCGGTGTGGAATCCGTACCGCTGAATTTTCTCAGCCCGCAAGAAGGAACCCCCATGGCTGATCGCAAACCGCTTTCAGCGTATGAAATTTTGCAAAGTATTGCAGTGTTTCGTTACTTGTTGCCCAAAGCCGAAATTCGTATTGCCGGTGGTCGTCAGTTTCTCGGTGACATGCAATCGATGATTTTTATGGCGGGGGCTTCCGGAGTGATGATCGGTGATTACCTCACCACCAGCGGTCGTAGTGTAGATGATGATTTGAAAATGTTTGACGATTTGAAGTTACGTGTGCGTGGTGATACCCAGCAACGTCGCGCAGCCAGTTAACAATAATTGCGTGCCTTGACCGTAAGGCGGCAGGTTGGGATGAGGTACGAACCCCAACATGTTAATAACACGGAGCGGGAATATTTTTTGGCGTTGATAATTGACATCAGTTTGTGTGTGGCAGTTTGTTGCCCAGGCAGGTTCATAAAAAAACATTCATCCCAGCCCGCACTCTGAAAATACCGTCATTCCGGTATGTTTTTAGCCGGAAACCAGAGGTTTAAACTCCCGGACAAGTGCTCCAGTACATTGGGAGGTTATGTTGTAGTGGCACTGACAAATGACGTGTTATAAACGCAGAGGTCGCAGAGACGCAAAGGACGCAGAGAAAAATATGAAAAACTTTGCGTCCCCTGTGCCTTTGCGATCTCTGCGTCAAATACCCGGTGATTCTTAAAAGCAGCGTGTTTTTAGCGCTTAATTCACATTAGATTCTTATTGCTGATGCATTAAAAATGACAAGCCAACAATCAATGGAGGAAACCCTCGCGCCAGCATTGCAACAACGTCGCGAACAATCTCTCTATCGTCAGCGCCGTATCGTGACTGGCCCGCAGGGCTCCCGTTTATCGTTGGACAATGGCAGCGTGCTCAATTTTTGCAGCAATGATTATCTTGGCCTTGCCAACCACCCGGACATTATTGCTGCACTGAAACACGGTGCCGATGAGTATGGCGTCGGTGCCGGTGCTTCGCATCTCATTAACGGCCACAGCCATGCTCATCATGCGCTGGAAGAAGAACTGGCAGATTTTTCCGGCCGCGCGCGCGCGCTGTTATTTTCCAGCGGCTATATGGCTAATCTGGGCGTAATCACCAGTCTGGTGGGCAAGGGTGATGCGATACTGGAAGACCGCATCAATCATGCTTCATTGATCGACGCCGGATTGTTGTCTGGCGCGCGCCTGCAACGTTATCTGCACGCCGATATCGGCTCCCTCAACAAGCATTTGCAAAAACAGGTAAACAACAAACGCCGACTCATCGTTACCGATGGTGTGTTCAGCATGGATGGTGACCTCGCTCCCCTGCCCGCACTTTCTGCAACGGCACAGCAACACCATGCCTGGCTGATGGTGGATGATGCTCACGGGATGGGGGTTCTCGGCAAACAGGGACGTGGTACCGTTGACCACTTTGAGTTAGACAAAAAACAGGTGCCCGTGCTCATGGGCACTCTGGGCAAGGCCTTCGGTACTTTTGGTGCCTTTGTTGCTGGCAGCGAAGCATTGATTGAAACACTGATTCAACAGGCACGCAGCTATATTTACACCACGGCACTGCCACCGGCAGTGGCCGTAGCAACACGCACCAGCCTTGAATTATTGCGTGCCGCTGATGATCGACGCGACAAACTCGGCACACTCATTCAGCAATTTCGAAGCGGCGCGGAACAACTGGGACTGACGTTAATGGCTTCACAGACACCGATTCAACCTCTGATTGTTGGCGATGCTCAACAGGCCATGACCCTGAGTGACACCTTGCTGCAAAAACATCAGATTCTGGTTAGTGCTATTCGCCCGCCCACCGTGCCGAAAGGCAGTGCCCGGTTGCGCATCACTTTGTGTGCTAATCACACTGCAACACAGGTTGATCAATTACTTTCCGCGCTGGACTCCAGTACACAGAAAATGACACCATGAATCTCTTCACGCACACCATTGGTGAAGGGCCCGATGTGGTTTTATTGCACGGCTGGGGAATGAATGCTGATGTATGGGAAGGTATTCTGCCCGCACTTACAAAGCAGTTTCGCGTTACCCTGCTCGATCTGCCCGGTCACGGGCGCAGCCTGGACAGTCTTGCGGATTACAGTCTGCAAAATCTGGCCACAGTTATTGAACCTTTTGTTCCCGAAAGCGCCATGCTCGTCGGCTGGTCACTGGGCGGCATGATTGCCACACAACTGACATTGAACAATCCGGATAACATTCGCAAACTGGTGCTGGTTGCCAGTGCGCCACAATTTGCACGCGACGACACCTGGCCTGATGGCACCGACGCCGAAGTACTGGACAGCTTTGCCGACGGCCTCAAGCAAAACTATCAGCAAACCATTAAACGTTTTATTGCCATTCAGGCCATGGGCAGTGAACATGCCCGCGAGCAACAGCACATTCTGCGCGAACGGGTGTTTCGCCACGGTAATCCACAACCTGCTGCACTGGAAGCCGGACTGGAAATTTTACGGCACACAAACCTGCGCCCTGAACTGGCAAAAATCACCTGCCCCACATTACTGGTTAGCGGAGAGCATGATTCACTGTTTCGACGCAGCGCGGCAGAAAAAACCCGGGGTATGATTACCGACGCCCGGTTATCGGTTATTCCCGGCGCAGGACACGCCCCTTTTTTATCGCACCCGGACAAATTTCTCGATTCACTACTGACTTTTTTACCATGAACCCGCAACAGCTTTCACTCGACAAAAACCGCATACGTGCCTCTTTCGATGCCGCGGCCGAACATTATGATGATGTCGCCGTATTGCAGCGCGAAATTGGCGACCGTATCCTCGAACGACTTGATCTCGTTAAACTGCAACCCTGTACCATTCTCGATATTGGCGCAGGCACCGGTGTGGCCACCCAGACCCTGGGCAAACGTTACAAAAAAGCACATGTCATTGCCCTTGATCTTGCGCCCAAAATGCTCAACCGGGCACGCCAGCGCGGCAATATGTTCCACCGGTTGTTCAGCAAGCGTGGCTTTGTTTGCGGTGATGCAGAACACCTGCCTTTCGCTGATAACAGTATCGATCTCATTTTTTCCAGCGCCACGCTGCAATGGTGCGCTGATCTTGATCACACCTTTGTGGAATTCAAACGCATTTTAAAACCGGACGGATTGTTGATGTTTTCCACCTTTGGGCCGGATACCCTGAAAGAATTACGTGACAGTTGGCGCGTCGCCGATACCGATGCCGGGACGGCAGCGCACGTGCACAACTTTATCGACATGCACGATATCGGTGATGCCATGTTACGCGCCGGTCTCGCCGACCCGGTGATGGACGTGGAAAATTTCACTCTTACTTATACCGATGCCTGGCAGCTGATGCGCGAACTCAAAACCCTGGGCGCGCATAATGTTGCCAGCGAACGACGCCATACGTTAACAGGCAAAACCCGCATCAAAAACATGATTGCGGCCTATGAGCATTTGCGTATCGACGGCAAGTTACCAGCCACTTATGAAGTTGTCTACGGGCATGCCTGGTCACCTGCGGCGACTAAAAATATAGATATCAGTATTCCTGTGAGTCAATTACAGACAGGAATCCGGCATCAATGACTCACGGGTTTTTTATTACCGGCACCGATACCGACGTGGGCAAAACAGTGGTTGCATTAAAGCTCATGTCTGCCTTTCAACAAAAAGGCCTCACCGTCGCGGCGATGAAACCGGTGTCCGCAGGATGCAAAAAAACTGAAAAAGGTTTGCGTAATGACGATGCCCTGCAGCTCATGCAACAGGCCTGCATCGAACTGCCGTACGATGTGGTTAATCCCTATGCTTTCGAGCCCGCCATAGCGCCACATATTGCGGCAGCAGAAAAAAATGTGGAAATGAATATGGATACGATTGTGCAGGCATATCGAACAATCGCCCGTCAGGCCGACGTAGTGATTGTGGAGGGGGCTGGTGGCTGGCTGGTACCCTTTAATGCCACACAAACCATGGCCGATGTCGCTATTGCGCTGAAGCTCGATATCATTCTGGTTGTGGGCCTGAAACTGGGCTGCATCAGTCATGCCTTGCTTACCAGGCAATCGATCATGCAACAAAAACAAAATCTGGCGGGATGGGTGTCAAATCACATTCAGCCAACTACCCTGCGAATGGAAAAAACAGAGGAGACTCTGCGTGCCAGACTACAGGCACCACGGCTGGGTACCATACTCTTTGGTGATCACAAAACTCCGGATAAACAAACGCTTTCATTAATGGCTGATGCACTGCTCTGATCATAATATGCCTGTGGCGTTTAAAGTTTAATCTCTATGGGTTCAATTCCCCGCAGCTTGCTGCGGGGTCGTTTAATTCTTTAATGTGAATTAAGCGCGAAAAATACCCGTTTTTAAAGAATCACCGAGTACTTAACGCAAAGGGCGCAAAGACGCAGAGGACGCAAAGTTTTCAGTGTTTTTCTCTGCGTCCTTTGCGTCTCTGCGACCTCTGCGTTTATAACTCGCCATTTGTCAGCATCACTACACATCATTTTCCCCTGCACTGAAACGTTTGTTCGGGGGTAAGCCTCTGGATTCTGGCTAAAAACATGCCGGAGTAACGGTATTTTCAACAACTAACAGAACGATTTAGCCCTTAATTCACATTTTATGGGTTTAATCTCTATGGGTTCAATTCCTCGCAGCTTGCTGCGGGGTCGTTTAATTAACGACAGGTTGAGTCTTCCGATTTAAAAAAAAGGCGGCCAAATGGCCGCCTGAATAATTACCTGTTAATAACGCTTTTTACAAAGTTTCAAAAGTGCCATCAATGTAAGTGATTTTTGTCAGCCCATTGCTCATCTGAGTAATGTTGCCATAGGATTGACCGTTGTATTTAATGTTACCGGTTGAGGCTTCGAAATCACCATCAATGACCATGACGACCCCATCCTGATTGGTAATGGTCATACTGCCAGTTGATGACATATTGCTGAAAGCACCGATAATAACAATCTTCCGGGCATCATAAGCAATGGTAACCGTCGCTGTACCGGCCTCAAAATCTGTCCGCTCACCACTAATATTGACAGAAGCTTCCGGCAGACCTGTCAGCTGTAACGTAAAGTTGAGGCCAACCGTCCCCGCAAGCCAGTTGCCAGCATCTTCCAGCACAAAATCAGGATCAAACAGCTTGCCGCTTGCCGTACCGTCCGTACTGAAATCAGCACTGCCAAGATATGCATAATATCCACCTTCACCATCAATCCATACATAGAGGCCATAGCTTGAATATCCGCTCAATTGCGCACCGGATCTTATGACGGCATCAACAATGTCGTCATACGGCCCTGTAGCGACATAACTGTTACTGTATCCATAATTCAATGTTTCAGTGATGGTCGCCGCACCAGTGCTCGAGTCCCACTGAATCGTCAATGTGACGTCAGGTGACATCAGGGTGAAAGTATCTCCGGCATATGACCAGGTCACCAGGTCATCCCTGACGGTATTAATATCCAGTTCTCCAGTCGGCTCAAAGGTATCGGCATTGCTGATGTTGGCCGTAAAGCTGGCATCCAGACTGTTACCCGCTGTGTCACTGACATTGCCGGCCAACGTCAGGGTGGCCGGTGTGATCCAGGTTGTTTCACCCGTTGTATCATCCTTAACGGGATTGACCAGCGTCGTTGACAATGTGCCCGCAAAGGTCACCGGCGAAATCAACGTTGCTCCGGACTCATCCTGTTTTTGCGTTAGTGCCACATCCAGGTTGACTGAAGCACCCGAAATATCAGGCTCTGCGGCAGTGCCCTCACTCATTGCTTCATAATCAATGAGGTAGGGTGTCGCCAGACTGATCACCAGTGTGCCCCTGTTGATGGTCAACTCACTGGAATCGCTCGTCAACGTTGCGGAGGTAACATCAACCGTCAAATCGGGTGTCGCCGTTGATTCATCATCCGGTAACTGTACGCTCACGTTGATCGTAACACCGTCAATAAGACCATTGGTAATCGTTGCGATACCGTTTGAGTAGG
Organism: Gammaproteobacteria bacterium; assembly: GCA_013151355.1. Lineage (GTDB taxonomy): Bacteria > Pseudomonadota > Gammaproteobacteria > SZUA-152 > SZUA-152 > SZUA-152. The sequence goes on along the minus strand of JAADIL010000170.1, from coordinate 3,852 downwards.
CAATCGTACCCGCAGTAAATTGCGGATCACCCGGCAACCCCACTTCGTAGCCACTGAGCTCAGTCGTGGTCGTACCGGTGATATGCATGAAGACTGCGTCGATTGTGCTCCCAAGGGCGGGACCCATCACTAACTCCATACTGAGATCAGCGGCGGTTGATGCCAGGTCCACCTGTGTCCCGAAGGCTTCACCTTTGGCACTGGTTTCCTCTTCGATGACGGTGCCCCAGGTGCGTACATCGCTCACGAAGACCTTGACTTTGGCCAGTGCGGTGCCGCCCGTGTTCTGGCTGGGTTGCGGGTCAACGGTACCGCCAGAGGCATCATCCACATCGGCCTGTAAATCGACGATGGTCCCTGATATGTCAGCAATGCCAATCTGGTCAAGGGTACCGCTTGCTCCGTCAATGATTTCTTGCAAGGAAATGACGTTGTCATTCATGCCACCGTCATCGGCGGTGATCTTGCCATCACTAAATGAATTCGTCAGGACATCAAGAACGCCATTGATATCCGGATTGCCTTCTCCGGTTGTATCCGCCAGGACAGCAATAGCAGACAAAAAGGCGGCATAAGCGATTTCCGTCGCAGTACCGTCGTCCACTGCGTTGGTGGCGGTAATGTCCAGTGGCCGGGTGTTAAGAATGTCGATGCCACCCAACAAATTGGATACTTCGGAATTGGCGTTGTAAATCCCGGCAGCGCTCAGGGAACCTGCTTCCATGGCGCGATTGGCGGCCAGATGAGTGTAAGGCGTGATGTTGACACCAATGCTGTCGCCAGTGTCGGCTTCTGCAACCAGTGCCGTCATCGTCAGACTGTTATTGCCCGGCTTGTACCACTCACCGAAATCAATGATGCTGGCATTATTACTGTCTGCAATATCGTCCATGCGTGGTCCACAGCCTGCCGGTATGTCGCATTTCATTTGAGTATTTGCATCAGCACTGATAGTGACCTGAACAGGTCCACCGGTGTAGTTGTTATCCACGGAGAGGCTGTAACTGCCATCAGCACCGGTAATGGCGCTGCCCACCTGGGCAATAACCGTACCGCTGGCATTCAGCTCTTCGGACTACGTTGCCGAGGTTGATAATGCCCTTCGCTGCGGTACCGTCGAAGGTAACATTGCTAACACTCCTTAATGGAGGAACAGGGTCACTGTCACCGCCTCCCCCGCCACAACCCGTCAGCACAACGATGGCAAATCCTGTAAACCCGCCAAATATTGTTCTTGTACGCACAAGCATTATCCTCCTGATAAAATGTGTAATCCTCTCCAATAACTTCCTCGATAAAACCATAAACAGATCCATTAGCCTTGGATTTATCAGGGGTGTTGGATGATTACATATTTTTTCAGTAAATAAAAATCACAATCAGATATAAAACTGCCAAAAACAGCGCTACGTAAAACCATCTGTATTTTATGGTATGTGGTTTCCGGCGAAGGAATACCCGTAATAAAAATTCTGTATTTGTTGATCAACGGAAACAAAAACGCCCACTTGAAAAAAGGCGGCCATCTGGCCGCCTGAAAATCATCCTGGATTACTGGTTAACAACGGTACGTTTTACAGAATTTCAAAGGTACCGTCGGTGTAGATAATTTTCGTCAGTCCATTGTTCAGATGGACAATGGTGCCGTACATTTGACCATTGAGAGCAATACTCCCGGGCGAAATTTTAAAATCATTCTCCATGGTCATGCTGACGCCATCCTGATTGGTGAAGGTTATACTGCCTGTTGCGTTCATAGTGGAGAGGTTGCCCATACCGGAGTAGCCACTGTCCATCATGATCTGTCGTAAACCGTAGTTGATGGAGACAATCGTGGTGCCACTTTCATAAAAACCGGTTCGACTACTGCTGATATTGACAGCGGCTTCTGGCAAACCAGCCAGTTGCAGTTTGAAAGACAGCCCCATGCTTCCTGTTGACGACGGACCAAAAGGTAAAAAGCCACTGGAAAAACCGCCACCAATACCGGTAGTGTTGCCCACGAGATTAGCATCCAGACTATTGCCGACGGTATCACTGATACTGCCGCCCAGAACCAGAGAATTGGATGTGACCCAGGGACTGTCATCAACGGGCTCTGCCAGCGTAATCGCCAGACTCCCCGCAAAAGTCACCGGTGCAGCTATAGGTGCACCCACAGGATTCAGTTTTTGTGTTAATGCCATATCCAGATTGATGGAGCCGCTCGAGACGCGAGGGATAATGTCGGTGCTCAGATCATCCAGCATCCAGTTGACGGTATATGGCGTTGAGGTATTAAGTGTAAGGGTGCCGTTATTGATGTCAACATCGGTAATCACACTACGCAAACTGGCAGAAATAATGCCCAGCGTGAAGCTCGACGCAGTTAATCCATGGGCAGGTAATTGCACGACCATATTAACCGTAACACCGTTAATCACACCGTCGGTGATGACCACGATACCTGCTATGCTGGTAATAGTGCCAGCGCTGAATTGCGGGCTGTCCGGTGATCCCACCGTGAAGTCGCTGAGGGCACCATTGATGACTATGCCCGAAAAGCTTTGCATGATGGCATCAAACGCACCGGCAAAAGCTGGCCCTGTCAGAAACGCGTGACTCGCATTTGCGGCAGTGGCTGCCATACCCATCTGTTGCATAAAAGCACTTCGTTCAGCGCGACTCTCTTCCTCAATAACGAACCCCCAGGTACGCATATCGCTGACAAAAGCCTTGACTCTGGCCAGCGCAGAGGCACCGGTAATGGGGCTGGGTCGTGGATCAATGTTACTATTACCAGCGACAATGGCCTCATCAACATCTGTCTGTAAACGGGCGATTTTTCCTGATGTATCATCAGCAACACCGATTTTATCGAGAACGCTGTTCGCCCCGTCAATGATTTCCTGCAAAGAAATAATGTTGTCGTTCATGCCGCCGTCATCGGCGATGATCGTGCCACCAATAAATGAGTCTGACAGGACAGCAAGCACATTATTGATATCCGGATTACCCCCGGAAGTATTTGCCAGGGTGGCAATGGCAGACGAGAAGGCGGCATAGACAATTTCCACCGCAGAGCCACCCTTCAGCAGGTAACCATCGGTGATATCCATATGATGGGTGTTGAAGATATCGACGCCGCCCAACAAATTGGACACTTCAGAATTGGCGTTATAAATCCCGGCAGCGCTCAGTGAATCTGCCTCCATGGCACGACTGGCTGCCAGATGGGTGTAGGGAGTAATGTTGACAACGAGACTGTCGTTGGTTTTGGCTTCCGCAACCAGCGCGATCATTGTTAAATTGCCGGGCTTGTACCATTCACCGAAATCAATGACGTTATTACTATCCGTAATGCCGTCTGTGCGCATTCCACAGCCTGTCGGTACATCACACTTCATTTGGGTATTTTCATCAGCGCTGACAGTGACCCGAACAGGTCCACCGCTATAGTGACGATCCACTGTAAGCCTGTAACTACCATCAATACCGGTAACAGTACTGCCCACCTGGGCAATGGCTGTGCCGCTGGCATCCAGCTCTTCGGCGACCACGTTGCCAAGATTGATAATGCCCTTTGCTGCACCACCACCAAGGATGACATTGCTGATCTCAGTGGTATTGCTGATGGTAGTATTACTGGCAGAGGCGTTGCCAGTACCTGATGAGAAAGCAGAGTCACCCCCACAACCAACCAGCATGACGATGGCAAGTCCTGTAAACCCGCCAAATACTGTCCTTATATGCATGATTTCTACCCCTGGTAAATACGCAAATTCCTTAAAAACGTCCCGGCAAAATCAGAAACAAGCATCCATCTGGATGCTGATTTATGACGGGATATCGAACATGAATTCCGCAGTTGAT
>JAADIL010000073.1 GCA_013151355.1 Gammaproteobacteria bacterium | reverse complement strand
AAATGGATTTTGTGTTTCGCCATGTTGCTGGGGCGTCTGGAAATTTTCACTTTACTGGTATTGTTGACACCGGCCTTTTGGCGTAAATAACTTATTCCTGCGGGATACGATAGGCATCCATTTCCACTTCACGCAAGGTTTGTCCAAACATCACGATGCGTCCCTGATAACGTTCGGCACCATCGCTGGTGAATTCAAAAAAATACAAACGGCATAACTGGACTTTACCCTGCGTATTGCGTCGGAACCATTGCCGTTTCCGTTCTACGGTGTCGTCGAGAAATTGCACCCCGGCTTGTTGGCAGGCACGTAATCCGGCATCCCGGGCAAGCTCCTGGGTACGTACGCTGTCCCACCAGTACCATATGCCCAGCCCCAGGGTGATTAACCACAGAATATCGATCATTGTGGATTAACGTTCTTGCCGGTTTTTGTGCGTGTATAAAATAATCACAGTATTCAATAATGTGGTGGTGGAGGTTCGTTGACCAGTTCAGCAACGCTGCCTGTGTTGTTGTCTTGCAGTTGTCGTCGCAAACGAGTGATGTCATCCTGCAATTTGCCAATCAGCGTGTGTTGCGCCAGCAACACATCGTTCATTTCTTCCAGTGCTGCCTCCTGATGGGTAAGGCGAATTTCCAGATCAATTATTCTGTTTTCCATTGTGGTGGTGTTCCGGTTGAAGCTGAATGAATCAGTTGAATCAATAGTGTTCGCGGGTTTTTGGCCAGAATGGATGATCTTTCGCTATTGGCCGCCTGTGGTCAAGTGTGGATCCATTCCTGAACAATGTGAGAAAGCAATGTCAATAAAACACGAGCAGAAAAAGTGGAATAACCGGTATGCGGCCGCGGAGGGTAAACCCCGGGTGGCGCAGGTTTTACGGGAAAATAGTCATCTGTTGCCAGCATCGGGTGATGCACTGGATCTGGCTTGTGGCCTGGGTGCTAATGCGCTGCTGCTGGCTCAGGCGGGTCTGGCCGTACAAGCCTGGGATTTATCATCGGTGGCGATTGATGCGTTGCGGTCACACGCGGTGGCGGAATGTTTGCCTGTGCAGGCCGCCGTGCGTAATGTGGACGAACAACCACCGATACCAGCATCGTTTGATGTGATTGTGGTCAGCTATTTTTTGCAACGAGCTTTGGCTCCGGCGTTGTGTGCCGCATTGCGGCCAGGTGGTTTGTTGTTTTATCAGACGTTTGTAAAAGACAAGGTGTCTCAAAAGGGGCCAACGAACCCCGATTTTTTATTGGCAGAAAATGAATTGCTGACGATGTTTGCACCGCTGCGTCTGCGGGTATATCACGAAGCCGGTGCCCTGGGCGATATTACGCAGGGGCTGCGTAATGAAGCGCTGTACATCGGACAAAAGGCCGAAGGACGATAAATCCCCGGCGTTTTTAGCGCACCGTCTGGTTTTCACCCTTGGTAGACTCCCAGTGCAGGATACCCTCCACGGCATCTTCGGTAAGCTGTGGAGTGATGTGGGTGATAAACGCATAAACATAGTTGCGCAAGTGGCGGCCACGATGCACGCACACGCAACTGGTGCTGGGGCGGAACAAGTGGCCAGCGGGCATGACGGCCAGATTACTGTCTTCGGTATCATCCAGTGCTGTCTCGGCAATCAGGCCCACTCCCAGTCCCAACCGCACATATTTTTTGATGATGTCTGAATCCAGTGCGGTGAGCGCGATGTTGGTGAGCAAGCCCTCGTCGGTAAAGGCCTGGTTAATAGCAGCGCGACCAGCCACTTCGTGGTCGTAGGTAATCAGTGGGTGTTTTGCCAGTGCAGCCAGTGTCAGTTCAGGCTCCCAGGTCAATGAGTGTCCCGGAGGGGTGATGGCCGACAGGCTCCACTCCCGGTAGGGCAGCATTACCAGCTCTTTGGGCATGTTTTTACTGGCGGTGGTCACTGCCACATCGGCGGTGCGGCTGAGCAACATGTCGTAAATTTGCTGGGTATCTCCCTGGTGAATGCGCAGCTTCACGTCGGGGTAAATTTCGGTAAATTTGGCGATGACTTCCGGTAGAGCGTGGTAGGCCTGGGTGTGCGTGGTGGCAATGGACAACGTACCTTTGGTGTCATCGTTTACCTGCTGTGCGACCTGGCGGATATTCTCGGCTTCGGTAAGAATACGTTCCGCCATGGTGATGATGCTTTCACCCGCCTGGGTGACACCAGTGAGCCGTTTGCCGTGCCGCTCAAAAATCTGCGTATTTAATTCTTCTTCGAGCAAGCGAATTTGAGTGCTGATGCCCGACTGGGCTGTAAACAGGCGCTCGGCCGCCGTGGTGACATTAAGTCCCCGTCTGGCTACTTCGCAGATATATCGTAGTTGTTGCAGTTTCACCGCAAACACCCCTTATCTTTAAATAAGATAAAATTATATCTCGTTATTACTTTTAGATATTTAAAATCAAGCCTATCTTTTTACCACAAAAATACACCAATAAGCACCAAATTTTTGATAAATATTTTCTAAATCACGATATGAGAATATTCTCGTGAATTTTATCACATTTTAAGAGAAGCGGTATTCAGTGCATCCGGGAGTAGCCGTAAAGATTCACGACCAACGTGTCGCAAATACGCAGCAAGCAGAGCAAACACAACATTAACCATACCGGATAGCAGGAGAGCTATAATGATTTTTGCACCTCGCCACACACAGAATGCAACATGTAGAGCACCAGGCGTTTTTTGTAAAGCTGTTTTTGGCTTGTCTTTGAGTGTTGCGGCTTTTGGTGCGCAGGCCGATTTATACGAAGATGGCCTGATGGCTTATGCTGTGGGTAATTATGTCAAGGCGGGACAACATTTTATGAGTGCTGCGGATGCAGGCATTGTCGGTGCGGAGCATATGTTGATGCGCCTGTTTGAAGAAAATAAACTTTATGCCAGAGATATACAGGCTGAAACCCTGAAGTGGACGCGCAGGGCCGCAGAAAAAGGTGTGGTGCATGCGCAGCTTTCTTTGGGCAAAATCTACGCAGAAAAGCAGGGCGATGTGAAAACTGCTGTTGAGTGGTATCGCAAGGCCGCAGCACAAGGTCATCCAGATGCCTACTATCAGTTGGGTGCTGTGTTTGCTAAAGGCGCAAAAGAGGTGGGTGCCAATGCACAGGAAAGCCGTCGCCTGTATCAGATCGCTGCTTCCGAATTTGACGTGTTTGCGCAAAAAGGCAGTGCCGACGCGCAGTACAAGCTGGCAGGCATGTATCGGCAGGGCCTGGGTGTGAAAAGCGACATGGTGCTGACCTTGAAGTGGATGGAAAAATCGGCCCTGCAAGGTTATGCACTGGCACAGTCAAGTTTGGGCCGCCTGTATGCCGAAGGTGTTGATGTACCGCGTGATACCCGTCAGGCGCGTTACTGGTTGAGTCTGGCTGCGGCACAGGGTGAACAGGATGCTGTTGTGGCGCTGAATGAGCTCAAGGCAAGTGAAGACAGGAAGGTGGCCCTGGTCATGTAATGCAGGCGATATGAAATGGATGCCGCTCAGGAATGTGTACCTTCCTGAGCGGCATCTGGCATTAGTAAGGGACGTGCACGCCCCTGAAAAACCGCACCCATGATGGTTGCGGTTTTTTTATTGGTCGCGTGAAAAAAGCAGTTTTGTTCAGCCCGGATTCCAGGTTCAGCTACCCATGAGCAGTGCACGTGCGCCACTGATTTGTGTTTGCACATCGGCAATCGTGGGTGCGATAACATCCTGGTCAAGTCCGGTCAGTTCCCAGGCGATATCGTGGATGCGTGGCGCATTATCCAGTTCATGCGTGTTCAGTTCGACCAGGGCGGCAATACTGTTGGCGATATGCACGATGGCAGTTTCCACGCGGTTTTGTTTGGCCTGTGCCGGATCGTGATGACAGGCGATACATTCTTGCAGGCTGACGGGCAGTGACCAGCTGCGCGCCAGCTCACCACCCACCTCTGCGTGGTCGAAACCGATGATCTCCCGTTCGGCTTCCTGGGATTCCAGTTCATCCGGGCCATCGAGACAGGCCTCAAGGGTTTGGCGCGAAAGATCCGGCAGGGTGCGGTACAGCACCAGCTGACCAATATCGTGTAACAGGCCAGCGACGAAGCCTCACGTTGGCGTTTGAAGCATTCCAGGGCGAGGGTGCGTGCGCACAGGGCGCAAAGAATGCTGTGCTCCCAGAAACTTTCCATGGAAACCAGTTCGTTGGGGATGCCATCAAAGGATTTACAGGCGGAAGTGGCCAGGGCAAGGTCACGCACTTGTTGAGTGCCGAGTACGGTAACGGCACGTGACACGGTATCGATTTGCGTGGACAACCCGTACAGCGGACTGTTGGCGACCCGTAGCAGACGGGCAGTGAGGGCAACGTCCTGGGTAATGACGTGAGCAATGTCATCTGCACTGCTGGTGGGGTCCTCCACCAGTTCGTTGAGTCTCACATAAGCGGCTGGCAGTGAAATCAGCTGTTCAACGTTGCTCAGCAAGTCCTGAATTTTTTCATTCATGGTCAGTTTTTACCGGGTTGCCTGATTGTTTGCATACTATACGATATTAATTGTTGTCGTTTTCTGTATCGGTGCCCGGGAAGTTTGTTGCATATTTTTGAATCCATTCTACTGCGGCCTGTTCGCCACTGAGTTGGCGGCCATCCTTGTCGAAAACTTCCTGTTTATATTGCTCGATGTGACAAATTTGCTCAACCATGCGTGCCCGAAAAGAGTCATTTTCGTCAAGAAACTGAATACCAATTTCGAAAGTGTTTTGCAGGGGATGACACCAGGTGACTTTACCAATGGCCTGAAATACGGGTGACACCAGCGGAATTTTGATACGGATGGTGGTGCCTGGCTTCAGAGTGACAGTGGAATGAAAGGCAAGCCCACCCTGGCTGACATTTTTAAGATAATCACCGCCTTTGGTGACCAGCTCTTCCAGTTGAAAGTCAACGGGAATGTTTGAAGGGTGTCGGATAAAACTGCGCATGGTTTGCTTTGCTCGTGAGTTTTCCCAAAAAACGCGTCGGTCATATTGCATAATATGCGTACGCGTTATCCTTAACATGGAAAAGTAGCCGGGTACCCGTTTGTATTCAAGGCAATATTGCACAGTTAGCGTGTCTGTTTGCTGGTAGCACGCCGTTTTTTGATTCCACGAATGTAGTGGTCAAAAATGCCTCCCTCCCCCCATGGGTATTCCCTGTAATCAGGCCCTGATCGCATGTAGGCACGGAGCGTTTCCCGCCGTGCGGGCCAGCGGGTATAATCAGCCGTTTTCCAGGCGCGGTTTTATCCACGTTTGGCACGAACCACGTAAAGAATTCAAACATGTCGATACAAAATGCGAATACTCCGGATGTCTCAACCTTTCAGGGGCTGATCCTTGCTCTGCAGCAATACTGGGCCGGGCGAGGCTGTGTGATTTTGCAGCCGCTGGATATGGAGGTAGGCGCAGGCACATTTCATCCAGCCACATTTTTGCGTGCGATTGGCCCCGAGCCCTGGGGGGCGGCGTATGTGCAGCCTTCACGTCGGCCCACCGATGGTCGTTATGGTGAAAACCCGAATCGTTTGCAGCATTATTATCAATTCCAGGTGGTGATTAAACCCTCGCCACTGGATATTCAGGAACTGTATCTGGGTTCACTGAAAATGCTTGGATTGAATCCGCTGGAACATGATATTCGTTTTGTGGAAGACAACTGGGAGTCCCCCACTCTGGGTGCCTGGGGGCTGGGCTGGGAGGTGTGGCTCAATGGTATGGAAGTGACGCAGTTTACCTATTTCCAGCAGGTGGGTGGTCTGGAATGCAAACCGGTAACCGGTGAAATTACTTACGGGCTGGAACGCATCGCGATGTATTTGCAGGGTGTGAACAGCATTTACGATCTCACCTGGGCCAACGGCCCATTGGGTAAAATCAGTTATGGTGATGTGTTTCACCAAAATGAGGTGGAGCAGTCTACGTACAATTTTGAATATGCCAACACCGGGGTATTGTTTCAGGCATTTGATGATTGCGAAAGTGAGTCGCAGAAACTCATCGAAGTCGGCCTGCCACTGCCTGCCTATGAACAGGTGTTGAGAGCTTCGCACTATTTTAATTTACTGGATGCGCGTCACGCTATTTCGGTGACTGAGCGCCAGCGTTACATTTTGCGTGTGCGCACGCTGTCTCGTGCAGTGGCTCAGACCTATTTTGAAACGCGCGAAAAACTGGGTTTCCCCATGTGCAACACGGTGACGTCCTCTTTGCATGGTGAAGGGAGCGGAGCATGAATACGCGCGACCTGTTAATCGAAATTGGTACAGAAGAGTTGCCGCCCAGGGCGCTGAAAAAATTATCTGACGCTTTTGGTCATGGCATTGTGGAAGGTTTGAAAACAGCGGATCTTGCTCATGGTGGGGTATCGTTATTCGCCAGTCCACGCCGGCTGGCGGTGCTGGTGTCTGATCTGGTCGAAAAACAGGCAGACAAAAAAATTGAACGTCGTGGCCCGGCACTGCTGGCAGCCTTTGACGATGAGGGCTGCCCATCCAGAGCCGCCGAGGGTTTTGCCCGCTCCTGCGGTGTGGCGTCCGTGGCCGATCTCGAACGCATGGAAACCGACAAGGGTGCGTGGTTGGTATATCGCGCCGAACAACCGGGACAGAGTACGGTGTCACTGGTGCCAAATCTTGTGACAGCCGCGCTGGATAAATTACCCATCCCCAAACGTATGCGCTGGGCAGATCTTGATGCGCAGTTTGTGCGCCCGGTGCAATGGCTGGTGTTGTTGTTTGGTGATGAAGTGATTGATGCGGAAATTCTCTGCACGAAATCTGGCCGCGAGACCCGTGGCCACCGTTTCCACCACCCGGAAACCATGTACATCGCCGAGCCTGCCGGTTATGCGCCATTGCTGGAAACCGAGGGGCGGGTAATCGCTGATTTTGCCACGCGACGTGAAGCGGTACGCGCACAAGTGCTGGAAGCCGGTGAGCAATTGGGTGGTAGCGCGGTTATCGATGATGCTCTGCTGGATGAAGTAACAGCCATGGTGGAGTGGCCGGTGGCCATTGCCGGTAATTTTGAAGAACGTTATCTCGGAGTACCTGCCGAGGCATTAATTCTTACCATGAAAACCAATCAGAAATATTTTCATGTGGTGGATGCTAATGGAAAGTTGATGCCGCACTTTATTACCGTTGCCAACATCGACAGCACAAATCCCGACGTAGTGCGTGACGGTAACGAACGTGTGATACGTCCGCGTCTGGCCGACGCCGAATTTTTCTGGGCACAGGATCGCAAGCAAAAACTCGATAGCCATATTGAAAAATTAAAAACGATATTGTTTCAAAAAGAATTGGGCACTCTGCACGATAAAACACAACGTGTCGTACAGCTTGCTGGCAGTATTGCGACGGCGTTATCAGCCAACAAGGAATGGGCTGAACGTGCTGCGTGGCTGGCCAGGTGTGATTTGATGACCGAGATGGTTTACGAATTCCCGGACCTGCAAGGCATTATGGGCCGCTACTATGCAGCACTCGATGGCGAGGTCGAAGAAGTGGCACTGGCGCAGGAGGAGCAATATATGCCGCGTTTTGCCGGTGATGAATTGCCCGCCACCGCTACCGGTCAGGCCATCGCTATTGCTGACAAGCTGGATACCCTGGTGGGCATGTTTGGCATCGGTCAGCCACCCACCGGCAGCAAGGACCCCTTTGCCCTGCGTCGTTCGGCGCTGGGTTTGCTGCGTATCATTATCGAATGTCAGCTGCCGCTGGATTTACCTGACATGGTGCAACAGGCAGCTGCTGCGTTGGGCAGTAAAACCACGGTAAAAGATGTGATCAATCAGGTGGTTGATTTCATGATGGAACGCTTGCGGGCTTATTACAAAGACAGAGGCGTCGCACCGGAAGTGTTTGAATCCGTGCTGGCACAGCGACCCACACAGCCGTTTGATTTTGATCGCCGTGTGCGTGCAGTTAATCATTTTCTCGACCTGCCCGAAGCCGAAAGCCTGGCTGCGGCCAACAAACGCATTTCCAATATTTTGCGCCAGGCGGCAGAGAAAAATATCGTCGTACCTGAGGCTATCGACACCACAAAACTGATAGATGCCGCTGAACAAGCTTTGGCTACGCAACTGGAGGTGATTACTCAGGAAGTGACCCCCCTGTTTGACCAACGTGATTACGAAACCAGTCTGGGCAGACTTGCCAGTCTGCGTGAAACCGTAGATCCATTTTTTGACGAGGTAATGGTGATGACCGATGATGCCGCGTTGCGTGATAACCGCCTTGCCCTGCTTGCCCGCCTGCGCAATCTGTTCCTGCGTGTGGCAGATTTGTCCCGCCTGCAAGGGTAGCGACATAACTGGCGATACCCGAGCATTACACTACACTATAACCACCTTGACAGTATGGAAATATTGTCTACTCTTTGTACACCATTTGGGTTTTTTAAAGGATAAGGAGGTTTGTGATGACTTCAGCGATTGTGATGTTTGTCGTACTGTTCGGTTTCGCCTTTTTATGTATGGCCGAGTCCTGATTTTTTAATATAGACAGTTAACCAATACCAACCGGAGCTTGCTGTTGCGAGCCCCGGTTTTTTTGTGCCTGCCCGCTTCTGCTAGAATACCCTTCCTTATTTTGCCAGCAGCCACGTAACCAATGCCCCTGATCATTTTGGATCGCGACGGTGTGATCAATAAAGACTCGGATGATTTCATCAAGTCGCCGCGAGAGTTTATTCCCCTGCCTGGCAGTCTGGAAGCCATTGCACGCCTCAATGCAACGGGTTATTGCGTGGCAGTGGCGACTAATCAATCCGGTGTTGCGCGTGGGTTGTTTGATTTACAGACACTTGATGCCATGCATCACAAACTGGAAAAACTGTTGACTGCTGTGGGTGGGCATCTTGATGGTATTTTTTATTGTCCCCATGCACCGGATGCCGGTTGTGACTGCCGCAAACCCAAACCGGGTTTGTTGCGGCAAATTGGCCGTAAATTTGAGACCGAACTAAGCGGCGTACCGGTGATTGGCGACTCATTGCGGGATTTGCAAAGTGCGCAGGCCGTGGGTGCCACACCCATTCTGGTGCGTACGGGCAAGGGTGAACGCAGCCTTGCACAACTGGCTAAAGAGCCGGGTTTGGTAAACGTGCCGGTATTTAAGGATTTGGCAGAGGCGGTAGACGCCTTGTTAACTGAAAAACTGACAGGAAAAGTAAATGACTAACGGGTGTTATGACTGATGCAGTTTATTCGTTCATTAATTTTTAGTGTGAGCATGATCATCGCGACCGTGTTGATTTCACTGGTGTTGCTGTTGTCCGCATTTTTGCCATTTCGGCTGCGCTCACGTGCCGGTCGTGCTTATGCCGCTTATGTTGTCGGCACATTAAAGATCTTGTGTGGCGTGGATTATCAGGTAAAAGGTCGCGAGAACATTCCTGAAGGTGCCGCAATTATCTTTTCCAAACACCAGTCCACCTGGGAAACCTATGCGCTGCAATTATTGTTTCCGTCACAGGTGTGGGTGTTAAAACGCGAATTGATGTGGGTGCCATTTTTTGGCTGGGGGATGGCGATGTTAAAACCCATTTCCATTGATCGTTCATCCGGCCGCAAAGCCATCAAACAAATTATTACACAGGGAAAGGCGCGGCTGGATGCAGGCATCTGGGTGACAATTTTCCCCGAAGGCACACGTATCGCACCGGGTGAATACAAACGCTGGGGAATGGGCGGTGCCATACTGGCTGAAGAGAGCGCTTATCCCATTGTGCCTGTAGCGCATAATGCCGGGGAATTCTGGGGTCGCCGTGAGTTTGTCAAACGGCCGGGTACGATTCAGGTGGTGATTGGTCCGGTGATCGAGCCGCGCGGCCGCAAGGCTGCCGAGATTAATTCGGAAGTGGAAAACTGGATGCGCACGACCATGGCGGAGATCAGCACGGTGGAAAAAAAGGCTACAGGTGTGGAACAGGTGAAATAAATTTTGCCTGTGTTGCAGGCTGTCGGACAGAAATTATTGTAGTAAGTTTCCTGCTTCAAAGGAGTGGGTTTCAGGTTGTCTGGATATAAGCCTGGATGAGTTGAGTGCTATAGTTACAGAGGTGACTGAAATTGATGTGCCTGTTTCACTGACAAAAGAGCGGACACAGTTTATGATTAATTTGTTAAGTTACAGGAAAAAGTATCTTTTTTCCTTATGTCGGAAACTGCATGATGCATTTTGTTAGGCATATTATTGAGTCCCCCAGGTTGCTTCTTGCGTGGCAACCAGTAGAAGTGCATCCTGCATTTTTTTCAGCTCGACAGGCAGTTTGACGGCACAGTGGAAAATTTGCCTGAATTCAGTCTGGAAGAGTCTGGCCGAGTTTTCCATCTTGCTTTGTCGCTACTGTTTTACAGTCATGAAAAGAGTGTTTTTCCATTGCAAACCGGAAAAACCTGGCGATGATTCCATTGTTTTTCGCATTCGTACTGTTAATCCTCCGGGGATTAAATAAAGAGCCGGGACAATGATTACTATCAAGCAGCTAAATTATGCTCTGGCGGTTGATAAAACCCGGCATTTCAAACAGGCGGCTGAACGTTGTTCTGTTTCCCAGTCAGCGTTGAGTACAGCCATATCTGAGCTTGAAAGCCAGCTCAAAACACAGATTTTTGAGAGAAATAATAAAAAAGTACTGGTTACGCCAGTGGGCGCGATGATCCTTGACAAGGCACGCGCGATTAATCTGGGTGTTAATGAGTTGTATCAGTTGTGCCAGAGCCAGAATGCGCCACTTGGCTACCCGATGTCGCTGGGTGTCATTCCCACTATTGGCCCGTACCTGTTGCCGAAAGTGTTACCGGAAGTCAGAGAGCAGTACCCGGATTTTCAGCTCACGATTATTGAAGAACAGTCAAATGTGTTGGTGGAAAAAGTCAGAAGGGGTGATATCGATACAGCCATACTGGCGTTGCCTTATGCCATTGAAGGTTTGCATGCGTTTACCTTTTGGGAAGAAGATTTTTTTGTCGTTACCCACCGCACGGACAAGCTGGCAGGATATGGCGAAATTACGAGCGAGCAGTTGCAGGAAGCCCCGTTGTTGTTGCTGAAAGACGGCCATTGTCTGAAGGACCATGCCCTTGCCGCATGTAAGTTCCAGCCCTCCGAAATGAAACATTCCCTGTCGGGCACCAGCCTGAATACCCTGGTGCAAATGGTGGCGGGTCGTATGGGCACTACTCTGGTACCGGAAATGGCGCTGAACCAGTTGATTGATGACAATGCCGAGATAAAGGCGATTCATCTGAATGAACCGGGACCACACCGGAAGATTGCTTTTATCACCCGCCTGAATTACGCAAATTACGCAGGTATCGCCAATATTGAATTGTTGATGGCGTTGTTTCGACGGCAGTTACATCAGGGTTCATAAAATCAACCGGTTGATTGCCCGAAACTGAAAGCATCAATATCAATCCGCAGGTTGTTGGTGACATTGACCCGGATGAGGGTCAATGTCCTTTATCATTTTTACCCTGTGCAAAGCACATCAGAGCTTGTGTAAATGCCTGTGTCTAAAAATGAGAGAGGGAGGAAAAACAAAAACGTCGTTATCCCGTCGCTAAAAGGTAAAATTCATCCCTACCACTGTGCCACTGTCGATATTTTCTACGCCTATTCCTTTGGTGAAATTGGCACGAACCCGCCGGTATTTCAGATAAACATTTGCTGTGGGCAATAATTCGTAGCTCACACCCATACCAAATTCGTACAGGTTTTCAGCATCCAGGGTGGTGGTGATACTCGGTGCATAGAAGAGGTTGCCGATGAGGGACAAGCGCTGCACGCTGGGCAGTTTGTAACGTAGCTGGCCACCCAGGGCCACGGCTGCACCACTGGAATTTGTATCGTCGTGTTTCAGATAATAAAAGCGTGGACCCACACCCAGCTCCAGCCCTGGCGTTTTGCTGCCAGCCACATCGATAACCTGCAAGTCGACATTTGTTACCGTGTTGCCATCTTCGTTGTACAGAATGCCTGCTGTCATTTCTGTGCGGCCAAAGGTGGAACCTCCGACAAGGGTGACGTAGGAAAAGCGGGCGCTATCCTGTTTCAGGTTGATATCGATGCGTTGGGCGTTGACGGTAGTGCTGAGCAGAATGAGTAAAAATGTGGCCAGGATACGTGCGGACACGGGCGACTCCTTTTTCAGGTTTTGAAAGAGTTGTTAGTGACAGATAATTCGTTTATCGACGTTTGTGCTTTGGCGAGAGTTCCGTTTGGGGAATTTTCGCGGCTTTCAGCATCCTGAAAACCCGGGCGCAGTATACGTCAGTTATGCGTTATTACAGAACACAAAAAAGCCCGGGAGTTCCGGGCTTTTTCAGGTAAGGCTTTTAATACAAAAAACCCAAAAAACCAGGGTCAGTATTATTTGATCTTGGCTTCCTTGTACATCACATGCTTGCGTACTACAGGATCAAATTTCTTGATCTCCATTTTTTCCGGCATGGTGCGCTTGTTTTTATCGGTAGTGTAAAAGTGGCCGGTACCGGCACTGGAAACGAGTCTGATTTTATCGCGCATAGTATTTCTCCCTAGACCTTTTCGCCACGATTACGCATTTCGGCCAACACGGTATCAATGCCTTTTTTATCGATAATGCGCATACCACTGGCGGTAACACGCAGCTTCACGAAACGGTTTTCGCTTTCCACCCAAAAACGGTGGGAATGCAGGTTGGGCAGGAAACGACGCCGCGTTTTGTTATGCGCGTGAGAAACGTTGTTGCCAGTGGTGGGGCGTTTTCCCGTCACCTGACAGACTTTGGCCATGATCGATCTCCAAAAAATCTTAAAAATTCAGTGTACATTTTAATAACACGCGCCACGCAGGCAACTGCCCGGCCGCGAGAACGGCGCATTAGAGCAGACTTTGGTCAGTGAGTCCAGTGTGCCCCGTCAAAATAGCCGCTGGCTCCGTTTGCCTGTGCGCCTCATGCCAGGGAGGGTATAATGCGCAGCCATTGATTTTCAGCAGAGGACTTTTTTATGCGCCCCAGCGGACGTTCCCCCGACCAGCTTCGCCCGATTAAATTTACCCGCAATTACACCAAACATGCCGAGGGTTCGGTGCTGGTGGAATTCGGTGATACCAGAGTGTTGTGCACTGCCACAGTGGAAGACCGCGTTCCCCGTTGGCTGAAAGGTAAAGGTAAGGGCTGGGTGACTGCCGAGTACGGCATGTTGCCTCGTTCCACCGGTAGCCGCATGGGTCGCGAAGCGGCGCGTGGCAAGCAGGGTGGACGTACTATGGAAATTCAGCGCCTTATTGCCCGTTCGTTACGCGCGGTGGTAAATCTGGAAGCCCTGGGTGAACGTAACGTGATTGTGGATTGTGACGTGATTCAGGCCGATGGCGGCACCCGTACCGCATCTATTACCGGCGGTTTTGTGGCCCTGGCCGATGCCATGCAACATCTGCTGGATGCGGGCAAAATCAAAAAAAATCCTGTTATTGGTCAGGTAGCCTCGGTTTCGGTGGGTATTTACAACGGCATCCCGGTGCTGGATCTGGATTATGACGAGGATTCCAACGCCGAAACTGACATGAACGTGGTGATGAACGATGCGGGTGCTTTTATCGAGATACAGGGCACTGCCGAGGGACATGCTTTCCGTCAGGAAGAGCTGGATGCCATGTTGAATCTGGCCAAATCCGGCATTGCCCAGCTCATTGATCACCAGAAAGACGTGCCACCAGCGTGAGCAGAGAGGCTGTCTCTGGCCCTTTTTCCCGCTCCCTTCCCGAAAAGGTGGTGCTGGCCAGCAGCAACGCAGGCAAGTTACGCGAGATCAATCAGATCATTGGTGGGCTGGGCATGGCAGCGGTACCGCAATCTGATTTCGACGTGCCCGATGCCGACGAGACGGGTCTGACGTTTGTGGAAAATGCCATTCTCAAGGCGCGCCACGCCGCGCAATTCACCGGCCTGCCTGCCATTGCCGATGATTCCGGGCTGGAGGTGGATGTGCTTGATGGCGCACCCGGTATTTATTCTGCACGTTTTGCCGGGACGGGTGCCTCCGATGCTGATAATTTGCACAAGTTGTTGGTGGAGTTGAAAACCGTGCCCGAGGAGCAACGCACGGCACGTTTTCAATGTCTGATGGTGTTCATGACTCACGCCGAAGACCCGGCGCCAGTGATTTGTCAGGGTAGCTGGGAAGGCCGAATATTATTTGCGCCACAAGGCGAAAATGGCTTTGGTTATGATCCGGTATTTTGGGTGTCCGGTGAACAGTGTTCATCGGCAGAATTATCATCCGGGGTGAAAAATCGCCTTAGCCACCGTGGACAGGCCTTGCAGAAATTATTGACGGCTTTAACCTGTGGTTGAAAAGTATATTCGGTCTTCCTTCAGGTCCAGTCAAACAGCCCCATCTGAAACAATAACAAACCCACAGCGGTGAGTGCGGAGCCGATCATGATGGTGACGATTAACAGGACAACAAAGGGACGCATAGTGTATAGCTTTCAACTGTCAGAGTGATTGTCGGGCGGAAGTGATGTGTAGCGGCGTGTTGCAAACAGGGCAGTAAGTCCATTTGGGTAATTCGTCGTTGCTTTCCAGTTTGATGGTAATTTTCTCGTCACAGCCAGGACAGATGCCACTGACATGATCGCGTCGGTGGGTAGTTTTGTAGGTGCGATAAGCCACCCAGGGTCCGGCGAGAAAAAACCCCGGCACCAATACCCAGTGGACAAAGATGATGGGCAACGAGCCCGCCGCCAGTAACCAGAACAGACCGAGCTTCAGCAGGCCGCGTTTCACGCAGTCGCGGCGTTCGAACCAGGTGGACTGCATTTGGCCGGTTGTGGTTTTGCCATCGTTGTTTTTGATGAATGCTGGAGTGTTTTCGATATTGGGCATGGTGGCTGGCAGTTTGACTTCGTAGCCGGGTGAAATCAACTTTGTTTGTGCAGAAAACCGGCCTGTTCACCTGAGCCGTTGTTTGCTCCGGGTTACGGTGAGCACTCACATAAATAAGGAAACGTGTGAGCTCCGCGCAAAAAATGATCGACCCTGGTGTTGCTTCACTGTCGGGAATCAGATCCACAGAGATTAAAAGAAAAACCCGGTGGGTTGTTCCGCTGGTATCAAACAGGTGTTGAAAAAAGTGCCGAAAAATCTGTCTTTTTCCCGATCCGTATTAACCTGGTTTGATAAACACGGCCGCAAACATTTGCCCTGGCAGCAGGATCGTTCGTCGTACCGGGTGTGGATATCGGAGATCATGTTGCAGCAAACACAAGTGGCAACGGTGATCCCTTATTTTGAGGCATTTATGGCGCGTTTTCCGCAATTATACGATTTGGCTGACGCACCGCTGGACGATGTGCTGGCACGATGGTCGGGACTGGGTTATTACGCCCGCGCACGAAATTTGCACAAGGCGGCGCAGACGATACGTGATCAACACGACGGTATTTTTCCTGAAAACCTTGCTGATGTGCTGGCGTTGCCGGGCATCGGTCGTTCTACTGCCGGGGCGATTTTGTCGCTGGCACTGAATCAACATCACGCCATTCTTGATGGCAACGTGAAACGTGTATTGGCGCGAGTGTTTGCAATAGATGGCTGGCCGGGAAAATCATCTGTGGCTGAATTGTTGTGGCACCACACCGAGCGACTGACACCCAAAAAACGTGTGGCCGATTTTAATCAGGCAATGATGGATTTGGGCGCGGGTGTTTGTACCCGATCGCGACCACGATGTGAGGTTTGCCCGTTACAACAGAATTGTGCCGCCCTTGCTGAACAGCGGCAAACAGACTATCCGGGTAAAAAACCCAAAAAAATAATACCGGTGCGCGAGACGCAAATGCTGTTGTTGAGTAATGCCAATAACGATGTGTTATTACAACGTCGTTCGCCCACGGGTATTTGGGGTGGTCTGTTGAGCCTGCCGGAAGTGCCAGTGGGTAACGATGTGTCACAATGGTGCGAAAACCACCTGGGTTTTGCCGTTAAAGAACAAAATCGTTGGCCAGTGATGCGGCATACCTTCAGTCATTTTCATCTGGACATCAGCCCGGTACTGATTGTTCAGGCGAATGCCGCAGGCAACATGACGGGTAATAATGTCCACACAATGTCAGTAATGGAAGGTCCGGAATGGGTCTGGTATAAAGGTTGCGCTGATGTCGGTGGATTGCCTGCGCCGGTTGTACGACTGTTGGCAAAAATGAAGGGAACCCCGGTCTGAGAGGCCCCCAAAAAATCAGGTATTAAGCATAAGGAAGCAACGATGAGCAAAATGGTTAACTGCGTCAAACTGGGTAAAGAAGCCGAGGGGCTGGATCGTGCGCCATTACCGGGTGATATCGGCCAGCGTATCGTAAACAATGTTTCAAAAGAAGGCTGGAAGTTGTGGATGCAGCATCAAACGATTTTAATCAATGAAAACCGTTTGTCATTGATTGACCCGAAAGCACGTGAGTTTCTGCAAGCCGAAATGGAAAAGTTTTTGTTTGGTGATGGCAGTGAGATGCCGGAGGGATTTACGCCGCCACCAGCATAGTTTGTGTGTGCTGGCCACCGCTTTTTATTGGCATTCGCGCGCAATTTGTTTTTTCAGGTCTTCGGCTTTTTGCTCGTCGCGCGGGCTGGATGTATGTTCGAGAAAAATCTCTGTTTCACTCAGCTTTTTGCGATAACGGGTGCATCTTCCGTCATTAAATTTTTGTGTTAACACGTTATTCGCGCATTCCTTTTTGATGAGCTTGCGCAGGTCGCGGGCTTTGAGCCGGTCGCGCTCGGTGTCAGTGTGTTGCAGATAAATATCGACCTTGTTCAGTTCGCTGATATATCGGCGGCAGTGTGAGTCAATCTTGTTGCGGGACTGCCGGGAAGCCGGTGGACTTTTAGGTCGACGGTTTTTGGCGTCGCGTTCAATGTCTTTCACCTGGTCAGGCGTGGCAAATTGTGTACCGGAATGTTCAGTGTTTTCGATATTGACAGCTGTGGCGGCTTTGTCTTTGGGCGGGGTGTCACCGAATACGATTTTTCCATCATCGTCTTTCCAGCGATAAACTCCGGCCTGACCTGGAGCAATCGTTATGCACAATATGAAAACGCACAGAATTAATATTGTTAGCTGTTGCATTTGTTAACCGCCAGGAGCGCAAAGATGCGCGAAGTTAATAAAAGGGTCTTTTACTTTGTACGGGACAATATTCAGGGGTAGCGGGTTAAACATGCCGGTTGCCATGAATATCTAATCCGGGTTTGTTGCTCCCACTTTTCTAATTGTTGCGTTCATATTTTTTGAGTAACACACCTTCATCGTTGCAGCAATTAGCGGCACATTTTTTCACCGTGTGTACCGCCAATGGATCATCATCGAGCCAGGCAGCGACAGGCAGATTGCTTTCTGCGCAGTCGCAGCCCTTGTCATCATAAAGATAGACATTTTGCAGACCTGCACGGCGTCCCAGTTCGGCGGCAGTGTGCAAGGTGTCAGTGGGTGTGGGCGGCAGGTCCGATAATTTGTAGGCAGGGAAAAATTTGGTGATGTGCCAGGGACTGTCTGCACCCAGCTGATCACGAATCCACGCGGCGATGCGCGCCAGCTCGTCGGGCCTGTCATTTTTGCCGGGGATCACGTTGGTGCGCACTTCCACATGCATGCCGAGTTGCCGGGCCTTTTTGATGCTGCCCAGCACG
Source organism: Gammaproteobacteria bacterium (assembly GCA_013151355.1). Classification (GTDB taxonomy): domain Bacteria; phylum Pseudomonadota; class Gammaproteobacteria; order SZUA-152; family SZUA-152; genus SZUA-152. Next base: position 715 of record JAADIL010000073.1, on the reverse strand, counting down.
TCTTTGACTTTGGCGACGGGGCAGATATCTTTGTAAAAGTCATCACTGAGGCTTTTGATATCGGAGCAGAGCACATCGATGTGCTCTGACATTGCTTCCAGTGCTTCGTCAGTGACAAAGCTGTTGGAGACGTACAGGGTGTACAAACCGGCGGCATGCGCGAGTTTTGCCACATCAATGACATACTCCAACCACACGGCGGGTTCTGAATAGGTAAAGGCGATACCTTCTACGCCGTGGTTCAAGGCAGCTTCAACGAGCCGTTTCGGACTGACGTATGCAGCAGTGGACTGTCCCTGCGCCAGCTCGTCCAGCGCGCTGACTCCCCAGGAAATCTCCAGATTGTGGCAGCCACCGCAGCGGAAATTGCAACCGTAGCTGCCCACAGACATCACCTGCGTACCGGGTCGAAAATGCCTGACGGGTTTGTCTTCGATGGGGCCGATGTCGATAGCTGAAAGAATGCCGTAGCTGAGATTATAAAGCGTGCCATGGCGATTGACATGCGCCTGGCAGAATCCGCGTTGACCGTGTGCCAGCTTGCAGCGCCACAAGCACAGGTCACACTGGGTAGAACCATTGGTGTGACGGGTTTGCAGTCTGGTCTCGACCAGCTGATATTGCTCCTGATCGCGGGTTTTGTGCGTCATTTGTCAGTATTTTCGTTGCTGGGAGGCTGTCCGGGAATGATCAGGAAAATGGGCCAAAATGGATT
>JAADIL010000215.1 GCA_013151355.1 Gammaproteobacteria bacterium | reverse complement strand
CATTAGCTCAATTGGTAGAGCAGTTGACTCTTAATCAATTGGTTGTAGGTTCAAGTCCTACATGGCCCACCAATAAAAAAGCCCGGCCTTGATTATGTGCAAGGTTGGGCTTTCTTCGTTGGTGGAGCCGTATTGGGCATGAATTCATCTGATGATAGAATAGTCGGCCACATGCGAGAGTGGCGGGAATTGAGCAAACACGATGGATATATGCCCGGAGTGATCAAAATTCAGGTGAAAAGTGTGTGGTTTGCTTATTTTATGGCCAGACAAAATGATGCGGAATAGCCGACTATTGCAAGGGATTTTGACGCTGCCACGGGAATAGGCAGGACGTGCAATAACGTCTGAACCCTGATCGCTCCGGTATATAGCCCGGTATGATTTTTTATGAGGCCGTCCTGGTGAAATTGGTATACACGCCAGATTTAGGTTCTGGTGGGGCAACCCGTCCCGGTTCGACTCCGGGGGACGGCACCATTATTTTTTTATTGCTTTTTATAGAAAGTACACAGTTGAGTGGGGAAAAACGCAATGCAAGTCTCTGTTGAAACGACCAACGGTCTGGAACGTCGCATGACGGTAATGGTGCCTAAAGAGAACATTGATGGCGAGGTGCAAAAACGCCTGAAGGATTTGGCCGGGCGCGTGAAAATCGATGGTTTTCGTCCGGGCAAGGTGCCCTTCAGCGTGGTGCGGCAGAAATTTTTGGGTCAAGTCAGTCAGGAAGTGATGGGTGAAGTGATGCAGGACAGTTTTTATGAAGCCGTTCTTCAGGAAAAATTGCGTCCCGCAGGCTCGCCTCTGATTGAGCCGGGCGATGCGAAAGAAGGTTTTGAATTTACTGCGACGTTTGAGGTTTATCCAGAATTTGAAGTGACAGGTCTGGATAAAATCAACATCGAGCGCCCGGTTGTTGACATTGGTGACGCAGACATTGATGCAATGTTGGAGACCATCCGCAAACAGCGTAAAACCTGGGGAGAAGTGGATCGCGCCGGGCAGGAAGGTGATCAACTGACCATCGATTTTGTTGGTACGCTTGACGGCGAAGAGTTTTCGGGTGGTACGGCCGAACAAGTACCACTGGAACTGGGCAGCAAGCGCATGATTCCTGGTTTTGAAGAGCAGCTCATGGGCGCTAAAGCGGGCCAGGAGCTGATACTGGACGTGACCTTTCCTGAAGATTATCACGCCAGGGATCTTGCCGGTAAAGCCGTAAAATTTGCCACTACCGTGATCAAGGTGGAAGCGCCGGTACTGCCAGAACTGACCGATGAATTTGCGGTGGAGTTTGGGGTGAAAGAAGGTGGGCTGGATGCGCTGAAACAGCAGGTGCGTGAAAATATGCAGCGCGAGTCTGAACAGGCCATTGCCGTGCGTGTCAAAGAACAAGTATTTGATGGCCTGACGGGATTAAATTTGCTGGATGTACCCAGGGCGTTGGTTGATAGTGAAATTGAAGTGTTAGTGAAACAGCGTCAGCAAGACATGCAGCAGTATGGTGCGCCGGTGCAGGATGATGTTGATTCCGCACAGTTTGAAACACAGGCGCAGCGTCGGGTGTCGTTGGGTTTGATTCTCTCCGAAGTGATCAAGGAAAATAATATTACAGTGCCGCCCACGCGGCTGCGTGAGGCTGTGGAAAAACTGGCTGCCAGTTATGAGCGCCCGGAAGAAGTGGTGAAATACTATTATGCCGACAAAGACCGTCTCAAGGAAGTGGAAAATGTGACGCTGGAAGAGGTGGCGGTGGAACACATTATTTCACAGGCCAATGTGAGTGACAAAAATACATCATTTGACGCTTTGATGAATCCGGGGCAGACTGCCGGTTGATCTTGTTTCTTCGTCAGCCGGGTCTGAAAGGCGCCGGTTGCGCACCAGAGAGAGAACACACAAACTCATGAAAAACTCGTCTTTTTCCAGCATAAGTTCTGGTATAAGCTCTGTCACAAATAACGAAATCAGTAATTTGAATCTGATTCCGATCGTGGTCGAGCAATCGGCCCGTGGCGAGCGCTCTTACGACATCTATTCCCGTTTACTCAAGGAGCGGGTCGTTTTTCTGGTGGGAGCAGTGGATGATCATGTCGCCAATGTGATTGTGGCGCAGCTGCTGTTTCTGGAGTCGGAAAACCCGGACAAGGACATCAGCTTTTATATTAACTCACCAGGTGGTTCGGTGACGGCCGGTTTGGCGATTTACGATACCATGCAGTTCATTAGCTGTGATGTGAGCACCATGTGCATTGGCCAGGCCGCGAGCATGGGGGCTTTGTTAATGACGGGTGGTGCCAAAGGCAAGCGTTTTTGCCTGCCGCACTCCCGGATGATGATTCATCAGCCGTTGGGCGGCGTGCAGGGTCAGGCGACGGATATTGAAATTCATGCCAGGGAAATTTTGCTGATACGTGACCGGTTAAACAAAATTATGGCCGGGCATACTGGCCAGGACATGGAAGCCATCGCCAGGGATACCGACCGTGATAATTTCATGAGTGGTGAAGAATCAGTTGCTTACGGGCTTATTGACGAGGTTTTGGAAAGCCGTTCCGTCCCGGAAAACACTGATATTTAGTGCGGTTGCAGCGTTTGGCCGGTGACGTTAAAGTAAAGCCTGGTTCAAGACGATATTTAGCCCTAAGGGGGAAAGCCATGTTTGGTGGGTTTTCCGGGGAATTTCCGAGGTAATCATGAGTGACGACAAGCAAAACAAGGGTGATGATAGCGGCAAGCTGTTGTACTGCTCTTTTTGCGGAAAAAGCCAACACGAAGTACGGAAGCTGATTGCCGGCCCCTCTGTTTTTGTGTGCGATGAATGTGTAGAGCTTTGCAACGATATTATTCGCGAAGAGGTCGATGAAAAGGCTTCCAGTCCAGGTGAGAGCAAACTGCCGACACCACGCGAAATCAATCAAAGTCTGGACGAATATGTTATCGGCCAGCCGAATGCGAAAAAAATTCTTGCCGTCGCGGTTTACAACCACTACAAGCGGCTTGAAGCGGGTATCAAAAAAGACGGCGTTGAGCTTTCCAAAAGCAATATTCTGTTGATTGGCCCCACCGGCAGCGGTAAAACCCTGTTGGCCGAAACACTGGCGCGCCTGTTGAACGTGCCATTTACCATTGCCGATGCTACCACCCTGACTGAAGCTGGTTATGTGGGTGAAGATGTGGAAAACATCATCCAGAAGTTGTTGCAGAAATGTGATTACGATGTGGAAAAGGCACAAACCGGCATTGTGTACATCGACGAAATCGACAAGATTTCCCGCAAGTCGGACAATCCGTCGATTACCCGTGATGTGTCGGGTGAAGGCGTTCAGCAAGCCTTGCTGAAGCTTATCGAGGGGACTATCGCTTCGGTACCGCCGCAGGGTGGACGCAAGCACCCGCAGCAGGAATTTTTGCAGGTGAATACCGCCAATATTCTGTTTATCTGTGGTGGCGCGTTTGACGGCCTGGATCGAGTGATTCGGGATCGTTCCGAAAAGAGCGGTATAGGCTTCTCTGCCACAGTGCAGAGCAAGGCAGATCAAAAGAGCATTGGCGAAATTCTGGAAGGTGTCGCACCTGAGGATCTTACCAAATACGGTCTGATTCCAGAATTTGTGGGCCGCCTGCCGGTGATCGCCACTCTGAAAGAACTGGACGAAGCTGCTCTGGTGCAAATTCTCACCGAGCCAAAAAATGCCATCACCAAACAGTATGGCAAGTTGTTTGAAATGGAAGATTGCGAACTGGAATTCCGTGATGAAGCCTTGCATGCCGTTGCGCAGAAGGGCATGGAGCGCAAGACCGGTGCGCGTGGGTTACGCTCTATTCTGGAAAAAGTGTTGCTCGACACCATGTACGATCTGCCGACTCTGGAAGGCTTGAGCAAGGTGATTGTGGATGCCGATGTGATCAACAACAAATCCAGGCCACTGCTGATTTATGAAGGTGGTGAACAGCACAGGGCAGCATCTGACTGATAAAGCGCCTGATAAAATACGCATTTCGCGGTGAAAAGTCACCGCAATACTACAAAATACCGGGTTATCCCGGTATTTTTTTGCCTGAAGACCATAAATTACTTGATTAAGTACTCTTTTTGCCGGGAAACCTGATAAATATCGCTTCAAGCCTTGAATTTTAAGTGCAGAAGCCGCAGATTGTTACCGGACAGGCCCGAAAGGCGTTCCTGGTTGTTTTGACAGTTCTGTTGTGCCTGAAAAAGTGCCAGATGCCAATAGTGGGCACTTCAGGTAAGGCAGAGGAGAGAAAAGTTTGGTGATTCCAAATGAACCACGAACAACGCAGTGTGGCGTTTTTTCAGACGAAATCCGAAGGGCTGGTACTTATTTTTCGTTCCCCCGACGTTGTTGCTTGTTCATGTGGAACAGCCACACCACATTCGTTCTGCCCCGATGGATAAAAATAAGCGCCGACAGGACTGCCAAAACAATTGAAAGCATCCTAAAGACCGGTGCGCCGGGTGCCGACCTGTAGTTCAGGCGTCACATTGTTTTCGCAATAGTCGATTTACGAATTTTCTGAGGAAAACCCCACATGTCCGACAAAGACAAATCATCCGACGTCATCAATGATCAATTGCAGCTCATGCCGGTACTGCCGCTGCGTGATGTGGTGGTGTATCCCTACATGGTTATCCCTTTGTTTGTGGGACGCGACAAGTCCATCAATGCACTGGAAGCGGCGATGGATGATGACAAGCAGATTTTGCTTGCTGCGCAAAAAAATGCCTCGCAGGATGAGCCCGAGCCGGAAGATTTGTACCGTACAGGCACTGTAGCCAATATTTTGCAGTTGCTGAAGTTACCGGACGGTACTATCAAGGTGCTGGTAGAGGGTAGCGAGCGTGCCAGGGTACTGAATTACCTGACGACCGACGATTATTTTCAGGCGCAGGTCAGCCTTGGCGATGTTGAGACTGTGCCGCAGGATGATCGTGAAAGCGAAGTGCTGATGCGTTCCGTGCTTGCGCAGTTTGATCAGTATGTGAAACTCAGTAAAAAAGTACCACCGGAAATTCTTTCCTCGCTGGCGGGCATCGAAGAACCGGGGCGTCTCGCGGATACTATTGCGGCACACATGTCGCTGAAGATCGACGAAAAACAGCATATTCTGGAAATTGGTGATGCGCGTAAACGCCTTGAACACCTGATCGGGTTGATGGAGGCGGAAATTGACTTGCTACAGGTTGAAAAACGCATCCGTGGGCGTGTTAAACGGCAGATGGAAAAGAGCCAGCGTGAGTATTACCTCAACGAACAGATGAAAGCCATCCAGAAGGAACTGGGTGACATGGATGAAAGTCACAATGAGCTGGATGAGCTGGCTGCCAAAATTGAAAAAGCGGGTATGTCCAAAGAGGCGCGTGAAAAGGCGGATACTGAACTGGGCAAGCTGAAAATGATGTCACCCATGTCTGCCGAGGCGACGGTGGTGCGTAATTATATTGATTGGCTGGTGAATGTGCCGTGGAAAAAGCGCACCAAGGTGCGTCACGATCTGGCCAGGGCCATGGAGGTACTGGAAGCCGATCATTATGGTCTGGACAAAGTGAAGGAACGTATTCTTGAATACCTTGCGGTACAGCAACGCGCGAAGAAGGTGAAAGGGCCGATTCTGTGCCTGGTGGGCCCGCCCGGCGTTGGTAAAACCTCCCTGGGTAAATCCATTGCGCGCGCCACCAATCGTAAATTTATTCGTATGTCACTGGGCGGGGTGCGTGACGAAGCCGAGATCCGGGGACATCGCCGTACTTACATCGGTGCCATGCCGGGCAAGATTATTCAAAACCTGTCCAGGGTGGAGACCCGTAATCCGTTGTATCTGCTGGATGAGCTGGACAAAATGTCCATGGATTTCCGGGGTGATCCGGCATCTGCGTTGCTGGAGGTGCTTGATCCCGAGCAGAACAACAGTTTCAACGACCACTACCTGGAAGTGGATTATGACTTGTCCGATGTGATGTTTGTGGCTACGGCCAATTCGCTGAATATTCCCGGGCCGTTGCTGGACCGCATGGAGGTTATTCGTCTGGCCGGTTACACGGAAGATGAAAAGGTGAATATTGCCGAACGTTATTTGTTGCAGAAACAAATTGATTCCGCAGGCCTGAAAAAAGATGAAATTCGTGTCAGCGAATCTGCCATTCGTGACATTATTCGTTATTATACCCGCGAGGCGGGCGTGCGAAATCTGGAGCGTGAGATTTCAAAAATCTGCCGCAAAGTGGTCAAGCAGATTTTATTGGAGCCTGATACCAAAAAAGTCAGCATTACCTCGCGCAACCTGGAAAAGATTTTGGGGGTGCGGCGGTTTCGTTTTGGCTCCGCTGAAGAAACGGACCAGGTTGGACAGGTCACAGGCCTGGCCTGGACCGAAGTGGGTGGCGAGCTGCTTACCATCGAGGCGGTAAAGATGCCGGGCAAGGGCAAACACAGTGTGACCGGGCAGTTGGGTGACGTGATGAAAGAGTCTGTGCAGGCCGCCATGAGCGTGGTGCGTAGTCGGGTAAAGACACTGGGACTTGATCCCGAGTTTTACAGTGATAGCGATATCCATATCCATGTGCCGGAAGGTGCCGTGCCCAAAGACGGGCCCAGTGCCGGTGTTGGCATGTGTACGGCGTTGGTGTCGGTATTGACCGATATTCCGGTGCGGGCTGATGTCGCCATGACCGGTGAGATCACCCTGCGTGGTGAAGTGTTGCCTATTGGTGGTTTGAAAGAAAAACTGCTGGCGGCGCATCGTGGCGGTATTAAAACCGTGTTGATTCCACATGAAAACACCCGGGACCTGACGGATATTCCCAAAAATATCAAACAGAATCTGGATATTCGGCCAGTACGCTGGATTGACGAAGTTTTGCAGGTGGCGTTGCAACACATGCCCGAACCACTGCCGGAAAACAAGACAGGCAGCAAGGTAGCCTCCACTCGAAAAGAGCCAAAGCGTAAATCTATTCGCACACACTGATTGCGTTTTTCTTTCACAAGACGACCGTCCCGGTTTATTTCGGTGGTGGTCGTTTTGCGTTTGGTTTGAATAAACAGAGTTTTATTCCGGATATGGGACTATGCTGAATAACACTTAATTGGCCCCAAATGCCCATGAAACCTTGACATGGGGGAATTGGCATTGGTATAAACCCTTGCGAAAACATATCGGCCGCCGATGCACGATGGTTACAGCGTGTGCAGGCGTCAGGAACAAAAATCGAACTGGCGGCGTTTTTGCGGGGTCGTTCGAGAATTACAACAAATCATGAAAACCACACAATAACCACACAGAGAGGTGAGAGGTATTCTAAGTGAATAAAGCAGAATTGATTGATGCAGTTGCAGACAGTGCCGATATTTCCAAAGCCTCAGCAGCTCGCGCCGTTGATGGTATGGTTGCTGCAATTACCGGAGCCCTGCAAAAGGGAGACCAGGTTGCCATGGTTGGGTTTGGCACATTCAGTGTGAAAGCGCGTGCCGCCCGTACTGGCCGCAATCCCCGTACAGGTGAAGCCATTGAAATCAAGGCTTCCAATAATCCTACATTCAAGGCTGGCAAAGCATTGAAGGATGCCGTAAACTAGTCGGCTTTCCTGGGGTGCTTAGCTCAGTTGGGAGAGCGTCGCCTTTACACGGCGAATGTCGGGGGTTCAAGTCCCTCAGCACCCACCATCAGCTCATACTGAAGTGATTGGACTTACATGTTTTGAGTTGAGTGATTGGGTTAAAGCCAGGTTTTTGTTTTTTTGTTGGGGAGTGGTAGTTCAGTTGGTTAGAATACCGGCCTGTCACGCCGGGGGTCGCGGGTTCGAGTCCCGTCCACTCCGCCACTATCAGTATTTAAGGCGTTCCTGTTTGATGTGGGAGCGCCTTTTTACTTTCTGCTGTTGAAAGGGTTGATAAAACAACCATATCGAAGCATATTCAGAACAACAGCCAGATAAAATATATTTCCTGATTAATATACATACAGAATTAACCGCGAAGAAAAAATATGCTGAGTTTTATTCGAGATCGTGCCCAGGGTTGGATCGCCTGGGTAATAGTAGGTTTGCTGATTATCCCTTTTGCGCTTTGGGGTGTGAACGAATACGTTGGCAATGGTGGCAAGCTGGTGGCGGCTACCGTCAATGGTGCTGAAATAGGGCAACGTGAATTTCAGCAAGTCTTTTATGATCAACGCAGTCGCATGCAGCAAATGCTGGGTGGCCAGTACGACGCGCAGCTTTTTGATCCACAGATAAAACAGCGAGTGATCAATGAACTGATTGATCGCGAGTTGTTATTGCAAAATGCAGATGACATGGGTTTTCGTGTTAGCGATCAAACGGTGGCGGCAACGATCCGGAGTATTGACGCCTTTCGTGAAGACGGTGTTTTTTCTGCCAGCCTGTATCAGCAACAATTACAAACCGAGGGACAATCTCCCACTGCATTTGAGCGTCGTGTGAAGCGCATCATGACCGCCGGACAATTGCCCGATGGTTTGGCAAACTCGGTATTTGTGACGGATGCGGAACTGGACGCAGTGATCAGGCTGGAACAACAGCAACGTGATTTTGCGTATTTTGTTTTGAATGCCGCAGGGTTTCAGGATGAGTCACTGGCTGACGATGCGGCAATCAAAAGTTATTACCAGCAACACGCAGACCGGTTTTTGACGGCTGAAAAAGTTCGTGTTGAATATGTGGAGTTGTCTGTTGCCGCATTAAAAAGCGACGAAGAGCCAGGCGAAGAAGAATTACGTGAGTTTTATGATACCAATCAGGGTCAGTTCAGTGTGGCGGAGGAACGTCAGGCCAGTCACATTCTGATTCAGCTGGAAGAGGGCGCGGATGAAGCGGCCGTTATGGCAGCGCGCGAAAAAGCCGAAAGTTTGGTCGCCAAACTTGATGTGGGTGAATCTTTTGAAAGTCTGGCCAAAGAAAACTCGGATGACCCCGGCTCTGCCGACACAGGAGGGGATCTGGGTTATTTTGGGCGTGGTTCCATGGAGCCTGATTTTGAAGAGGTTGCTTTTTCCCTCAAACAGGGTGAGGTCAGCGAACCGATATTGACCTCGTTTGGTTATCACATCATTAAAGTGACCGGGATTCGTGAAAAAGAGTCGAAACCTTTTGTCGACGTGCGTGATGAAATTCTCGCACAATTCCAGAACGATGCCGCGGAACGTCAATACTTTGAGTTGGCCGAAAAATTAACGAATCTGGCTTATGAAATTCCGGATTCACTCAGTGAAACAGCAGACGAGTTAGGGCTTGAACTCAAACAAAGCCCATTCTTCGAACGGCGTGGTGGCACGGGTGTATTTGCCAATCCGCGTATTGTGGCCGCTGCCTATGGTGACGATGTGTTGAAACAGGGTTTCAACAGTGAACCACTCGAAGTCGGCGAGAATCATGTGCTGGTATTGCGTTTGCTGAATCATCAAAAAGCGGATCAACGTCCGTTGAGTGAGGTGCAGTCGCAGGTCAAACAGCTGCTGATTCAGGAAAAAGCGCGTGAAGCAGTGAAGATGGCAGGTGAAAAAGCCTTGCAGCAACTGGAAGTAGGTGAATCTGCTGAAACTGTCAGCAAAGCATTGTCGGTGGACTGGACGGAGGCTGGTGCGGTTACGCGCGACGCAAAAGATCATGATATCCAGGTTATCAAACAGGTCTTCCGTTTAACGCGTCCGTTGTCGTCCGATAGCCCACGTTATAGTGGTGTGGTATTGAATTCGGGGGATTATGCAGTGATTCGCCTGAATAAAGTGGTTGATGGTGATCCGGCCGCAATGGAGGTCGCTGAACGTGAAACGTTGAAGCGTCGTTTGGCAGGTGAGCAAGGTGCCAATGCGCAGCTGCATTTTATTTCCAGGCTTAAGGCTGACGCCAAAATTATTGTGCAGAATGACGATTTGTAGTTATTGCCAGTAACATGCACGTTCCCTGGTGTGTCATGCTCATTTTATGGCACCAAAAGCAGGTGCTCCCGGGCGAGATGAAATGATGCGTAATAGCAGGTCCCCGCTGCAAGAAACTTTCAACACTGCCATGGAATGAAGGCGGTACGCAATGAATGCCTGAATCTCAAATGCTACGGGTATAAGTGCCCCGGCATAATTATTTTAACCGCGTAGCGTAAATCTCGGGGGCTTGCCCCAGTCGATACTATCCAGCTCAGCTCTTGGGATATCTCTGTGGTGTGCATAAATGTACAGAGTCTCTAATTTTTTCATCGCGAAGCGATAGAGTCGTTGGGTTCTTAAAACCCGGTCGCTTGCGACCGGGTTTTTTATCTTTTTCGCGTGACTCTGCGTTGCAGCTCCAGTCACATAGCTCACTATGCTCCTTTCGCAGCGCCTTGATTCACACGAAAAACCCTGCAAAAATTTAGTTAAAATAATTATGCCGGGGCACTTATGTGCGTTTCTTAATCTGATTGCGCCATGCCGGTGATGTTGTAACCCCCGTCTACATAAGTAATCTCGCCGGTAATGCCGGAGGCCAGGTCGGAGCAGAGAAAGGCGGCCGCATTGCCCACTTCTTCAATGCTTACATTGCGTCGCAGTGGCGTGTTTTGTGCGCTGTAGTTCAGCATGGATTTGAAGTTTTTGATGCCGGCTGCGGCGAGTGTGCGAATGGGTCCGGCAGAGATGGCGTTGACACGGATATTCTCCGCCCCCAGATTGGCTGCCATGTAACGCACGTTGGCCTCCAGACTGGCTTTGGCCAGACCCATCACATTGTAATTGGGCAGTACTCGCTCGGCACCCAGGTAGCTCAGTGTCAACAATGCGGCGTTGCGCCCCTGCATCATGTTACGTGCACCTTTGGCCAGTGCGGCAAAACTGTAAGAGCTGATTTCGTGTGCGGTGTTGAAGCCTTCACGGGTCACGCTGTCGAGATATTCGCCTTCCAGCTCTTCACGCGGGGCATAGGCGACAGAGTGAACCAAAATATCCAGGTGACCCCAGAAGTTATCCAGTTTTTCAAAAACGGTAGTGATTTCCTCATCGCTGGCCACATCGCAGGGCAACACGATGTCCGAGTCACATTCTGCGGCGAGTTTTTCTACCCGGCCCTGCAATTTTTCATTTTGGTAGGTGAAGGCCAGTTCGGCGCCTTCGCGATGCATGGCCTGGGCAATGCCCCAGGCGATGGAACGAGTACTGGCGCAGCCGACGATCAGTGCGCGTTTGCCATTCAAGAATCCCATGGTGGATATCCTTTTTTGATTGATGTCTGTTATGTGGGGCTGGGGGGCTCAAACAGGTCCCGGTAAATTGCCTCACCTCAAGTCAGCATATTATACGCACAATGCGCAATGGTGCTCAAAAAGTGATACGTTTTGTCCGGCCGCAGTGGATTGATTCTGTGGCCAGATAATGGCAGTTTACGCTGTGTGTTCAAGAGC
>JAADIL010000076.1 GCA_013151355.1 Gammaproteobacteria bacterium | reverse complement strand
CGGATTGGCATTCCTGATAAATGGCCTGGGCAATTTCTTGCAGGCATTGCTGTCGCACGTAGTCGAGGCGAGCCAGGCTACGTTCACCGGGACGGCCGACCAGACATAATTTTCCGACGTTCAATGCGATGACTTGTGAGACCACCATGCCGATGTTGCCACTGGCACCGACGACAGCAACAGAGGCCTTGTCCAGGTCCAGTGCTTTACTGGCCGCTGCCTGCATAATGCCTTGTATGGTCAGTGCGGTAGTGTAGGCATTACCAGTGGTAGTGGCGACTTCGTAATCGTTGAGGGTGAGGCCATTTTGTGTGGCGATGGAGGTGAATGCACCCAGTCCCACCATGGATACCGGGATGTTGTCATCCCCCAGTTCCCGCGCGATGGTGACGGCGTCCTGTATTTTGTCCTGCACCCTGCACTTCCTGGGTGAGGGAATGGTTTTTCTGTTGGGTGATGTAGTCCGGCATGTAGGGAACAAACACCAGATTGTTTTCAATCGTAAAATCGTTGGATTTGATGTAGGTACTTTTGACATGCACGGGTTCCAGGAAACGGCTGATCAGATTCCACCAGTTTTCCAGATGTTCCGCCTGCCATTCATAATGGTGAAAAGAGGGGAAATAATATTCCACCAGTTTGTCCAGGGTGGTGGGGTGTACGATGAAACCGACGCGCGAATCGATATGGCCTTTTTCTTCGACGACGGGCCAACGCACGGGTACATGCCTGGAGTTTTTACGTTCATCATCAGTAACCGGTTCTCCCAACAGGTGGGCGATCAGGCAATACTCATTGTTGTTTTCAATAATCTCCAACACTTCGTGCAAGCCGTCAACAAAACGGTCTATCTCTTCCCGGCTGATAGTAGCCGGAGGTTGAATACGCAGAATGGACAAACGGCTTTTGCCGGGGTTGCCTTTCAGCATGGTGGTGAGCGGTGCGAGAATGCGTGTGTTGTGGTATTCCAGCAGATAGCTGGCCACCAGTAATGACAACACACCCTGTTTGCCACTGGCGCGGAAAAAAGGTGAGGAGCGGTCAGGCAGCGAGGTTAATTCCACACCCAGCATCAGTCCCCGGCCACGCACATTTTTTATCAGGGTCGGATATCGTTCCTGCAAGGTGTGCAAGCGGTCCAGCAGGTATGCACTTTTGTCTCTGACCCGTTTGAGCATGGCGTTGTCATCACGGGTCAGGATGCCCAGTGTTTTGCTGGCGACCCTGGCGGATAAATCATCTTCGGCAAAGGTGGAGGTGTGCAGGATGCCAAAATCGTCATCATAGATGTTGCGGTGGATCAGGGTCGCTCCAATTTTGCTGATGCCCCCTCCCAATGCCTTGCTGAGCGCAATGTATTCCGGTTCGATCTCGGCCAGAGGTGTGTCGTGGTAACCGAATATTGAACCGGTGCGACCACAGCCGGTCTGGATTTCGTCGATAATCAACGGAAGATGCTGTTTACTTTTCAGTTCGACGAGGTACGACAATGTGTCGTCGGGTACCGGGCGAATACCGCCTTCACCGAGAATGACCTCCAGTATCATGGCGATGACGCGGGTCATGCGTACTGGCCGCAGTTCAACGCGTGTTCCGATTAATACCGGGTAATAAAACGTGCTGATTTGTTCATCCACAATTTCCGCGATTTGTTCCGGGCGATGAATATCCACATACGCAGGCTGGATGGCGGACAGCCCTTCAAAGGCTTCCCGGTAGGATTTATTGAAGGTGACTTTTAGTGCAGATGAGGTTTTGCCATGAAAGGCACCCTTGAAAGCAATCATCACAGGGTTGTTCTGGAATAACTCAAACTGGGCCAGGTTGTATTCATCCAGGTCATCCCGGAAATCGATCAGATCCTTGTTGTCACCAGGGAATTCGACTTCAAGTTGTTCGCGTTCTATTTTGTAATACAGATCATTCAGCACCCGGGTCAGTCGTTCATATTCACGGCGCACTTTATCAAACTGAACCTTGTAGGCATGTTTGATTGCCGCTTCGATACTCTCCGCACCGCTGTTGCTGAAGTTGACACAATAACCCCGTTGGGAACCTGTTAGCTCACTGAGGCGTTGCGCCAGTTGTGCTGACTCTTTGCGTATGGAACCCTGGGCATTGATGGCCACACCCTGTGCCAAAGCACTGATGGCCTCGGCAACAACTTCCGGGTGGTTGTGACCTAATATTGTGCAGCCAAAACCACCCACCAGATCCAGAATTTTTTCCCCTGAATCCGTTTGCAGATAATTGCCTTCAGCCCGGGAATACGTCTTGTCCAGTTTCAGAGCTTGTAAAAGCTCAGTCAGCTTGGGTCTGCAATGGGTTTTATATTGCTGCACGTTGTTCATTATTATTTTTCCTCACAATATTGATTTGATTCTTCGCAAAGCGCTTGCGGATAACGGCGCGACGCTTTTTGCCACTGGATGTTTTTTCTATTGTTCCCCGCTGGCAAAGTATGATGCGAGTGAGAATGATATCGCCGACTTCATAAGCGGTATTCTGTATTGTCTGTTGATATTCAGTCAGTTCATTTGCTGTACTGCGTTCACTGACCTCAGCCAGCAGTATCAAATCAGTGCAGCCGGTCTGCGGATTGTCCACGCCGACCAGCGCACTGGCACCGGCACGGATAAACGGCAACTCTTCAATAGCCATTTCAACATCATCAGGAATGATGTTGCGACCGGCATGATTGATCATGTCATCCTGGCGGGCATAGAAATACAATTCATTGTTATACATGAAGCCGATGTCGCCCGTGAGTAGACAACCATCAATTAATTTCTCACTGGTTTTTTCCGGGTCACGATAGTAACCGGGTGTCACACAGGGGCTCTTGATAGCGATTTCACCCAACGTTAACTCAGGCAGAGACCTGCCTGTCTTGTCCTTGATAGTAATATTATGCCGCCAGTCCATTGCACCTGTGGCAACCAGTTCGATGGTATTTTTTCCGGTGTCTGGACTTGAGTTTTCACTGGATTCTTCAACAGGCTCAAGGCAGTTTGGGCTGATAAATTTAAAGGTTGTCAGGTTGATTGTCTGTGTTTTTGTGCAGGCAGCTCCCAGAGTATTTTCCGCCATGCCATAACCGATATGCAGGTTTTCACGTTTAAAGCCAAGCGGTATCAAGTAATCGTAACAACGGCGCACAATGATCGGGCTGACTTTTTCAGCGCCGATATACAAATGCAATTCGGACAGATCGATATCATCCTGTTTCTGCAAACGTCGCAACGTCTTCAGTGTTGAGGCTAATACGGAATTGGTATTGAAATTCATATCTACGTGGCGTTGTGACATCAGCGAAAACCAGCGTGGCGGGTTGCGCATATAAAACGCCGGAGGTGCTACCATATTATTACTGCCGGTATAAACGGGAGCCAACATCCCGATAAAAAGGCCCATGTCATGGTTGAAAGGCATCCATGATGCCAGTGATTCAATGGGGCGGCCTCGCCGGGAACCGATATGGTTGTAATGAATGTTTTGTAACTGGGCCATCATCATGTCATGAGTAACGATGACCCCTTTGGGGGCACCTGTGCTTCCTGATGAAAATTGCAAAATAGCGATGTCTGCACCTGATATTTTCACTTCAGAGTTGAATGCAGGTATATGAGTTGCCGCCTCTATCAGGGTATTGATATCGGCATAGTGCTGTTGTGATAAATCGGGGTGCCGGAATATTTCACTGGTAACAACGTCGTCAAACAACATCAGGCTAAAATTGCAAATTTCATTGCAATGCTGAATGTAGTCGGCGTAATGCGTTTGGCGACTACCCTTTGGCCGCAATGGTACCGCTATGGCATTGAGACGCCAGATTGCCAGCAATGCAATGACGTAGCTTGATGAATTTGTCATCATGAGCGCCACACGATCCCCTTTTTTCAGGCCGTTGGCATGTAATACCGAGGTCAGTTTGAGCGATTGATCGCGTAACGTAGACAGGTCAAATGAGCAGGATTCAGCGGGAAAATACCATTCTGCGTTTGTTCGCGCAGAATTGTTGTCCAGCCTTGTTAAAATTGTTTCCATTTCAGCTTGCCTGTTTTCGAGGGTGATTTTTTGTTGAATGTGCATAACTATATCTGGATGCTGAATAACGAGGTTTAATGTGTGGTTTATGGGTCTGATCGTTACAGCAATACCCTGTATAAAACAGAGGTATAAACAATGATCGTGAGTATGAAGACAGGTGTTGCCAAAGTATGTAACTTACCGCCAATAATTATGTGCAATATTTACATTGTGATGTGCCAGATAGTCAGATGAGCCGACATGTTGTTATTTTTTAGTGACTACAGATGGTTAGATCTATGGGCTAATCCTGGCTTCATAATGGGAAGTGGATAGTTTCAGGACTGATGAATCAGGCAAGACAAGGACGTACAGTGTTCGATTTTCCACCATTTTTTGCGAATCCCCTCATTCTGCTGAAAAGTCGGAACTCGGAGGTTGAAACGCCTGGACACTGGTTTGCGCCAATGTGACCTGATGATTTAATGCCCCCCAGCTCGTCTGTGGCACCTGTTTTTGGTGTTGCTGTGGGGCAGTTTGTTACACCCCGAAAAGAAGGTGTCCAATCAGTTTTGGAGGAAAATTGAATTTTTCCGTACCATACCCGGGCCGAACTTGACATAATTTTCCCCCTGTTTCATCAGAATCCGGTAAACTCCGACGATTTTCGGATTCCGGCATTCGCCAGTAATGACAAACATCAGATCACCTGTTTTTTTGCGGAATAACCCAATATGAATTTGTTGTCCTGGATTATTATTTTCAGCCTGTTGGGCGGATTGCTCAGTGTGATGGTGGCCGCCAGCTTTTTGCTGTTGCCCGAATCTCTGCGTAAAACCCTGGTGCCGCACCTGGTCAGTTTTGCTATTGGCTCGTTATTGGGTGCAGCCTTTTTGGGCTTGTTACCCCATGCCCTGGCCGGGCCGGATGTCGAGGATTTTCATGCTATATTTTTGGCGGTATTGCTTGGGTTGCTGAGCTTTTTTCTGCTGGAAAAACTGGTGTTGTGGCGGCACTGCCATGCGGATCACTGTGAGGCACATGCCCCGCATGATCAGCATGACAACCAAAAAGAAGCTGCTGGCTGGATGATTCTGGTGGGCGACGGCATGCATAATCTGGTGGATGGCGTATTGATTGCTGCCGCTTTTATGACTGATATCCACCTGGGTATTGTGACCGCACTGGCCATTGCGGCCCATGAAATCCCCCAGGAAGTAGGGGACTTTGTCGTGCTGCTGCACAGCGGTTTCAGCCGCCGCAAGGCGCTGTTGTTTAATGTCTTGTCGAGTCTGGCGACTATCGTGGGGGCCTTGCTGGCTTATTGGAGCCTGGACGATATGCAACATCTGTTACCCTATGTGCTCGCGGTGGCCGCCTCCAGTTTTATCTATATTGCCGTGGCGGATTTGATTCCCGGCCTGCACAAACGGGCTGAGGCCAGTGCAACAGTGCAACAGGTGGTATTGATCGCAGCGGGTGTATCATTGATTTATATTACCCATTCGACATTACATTAAAGGCCGTGACGAATTTCCTGACAGAGGAAGGTGTTATGAACACACACTGGTATATGATCACCCTGGTTGGCAAAGACCGTCCCGGTATTGTTGCTCATGTAACCCATGCCCTGTACGAAGGTGGCTGCCATCTGGGTGAAGCCTCGATGGTGCGTCTGGGCACCAGTTTCACCATTATGCTGATGGTGCAGTACGCAGGCACGGCGAACGCCTTGCAAAAAGTGTTGCAGGGCGAAGCCGAGTCGCTGGATTTACGCCTGCATGTCGATCCTGTTGAAGGTGGCCTGCACCACCATCACCAACCCGACGTGCGTATCAGCATTTATGGTGCTGACCGCCCCGGTATTGTTGCACACGCCACGGGTGCGCTGACCGAAGCCGGACTGGATATTCTCGATCTGACCTCGGATGTGGGTGGCACAGAAGATGCGCCCATTTATATTATGCATATAGAAGGGCGAGCAAACGAAGGCACGATTGCCTTGCAGTCTGCCCTGGATATTATCAAAAAAGAGGGTGTAGAAACGCAGCTGACCCCTGTTGATACTCTGGTGGGTTGACGTTGTTGTGAGTTTGCACATCATCAAATACCCGGATGAGCGCCTCAAGCAAATTTCGCTCCCGGTGGAAAATTTTGATACAGAGCTGCAAGATTTTGTTGCTGAACTGGAAAAAACCATGCGCTCTGGCCCCGGTGGTGTTGGTATTGCAGCATCGCAAACGGGTTATTTTCAGCGCATCGTGATTGTTGATGTTTCCGGGATGCGCAAGCTGCCTGCCAATTCCAGTAACCATGGCTGCATGGTATTGATCAATCCTGAAATTACCGAGTGGGATGGCATGGCCATGGGGCGGGAAGGCTGCATGTCAGTGCCGGACTTTACCGGTAACGTGATACGCGCAGAAACAATTTCCTTCACTGCTTTTGACGTATTTGGCAAACAACATGAATTCAGCAGTGCTGGCTACGAAGCGCGTGCCGTGCAACATGAAGTGGATCACCTGGATGGCATGTTGTTTCTGGACAGACTGGTGAGTCGGCGAACTGACTTGTTTAAACGCAAAATTTACAAACAGATAAAAGAGTCCCCTCTCCCGGGATCGGGAGAGGGCCAGGGTGAGGGTTGAAGGACTGGGCAGTATGAAACAGTTTCATCGTTTACCCCTTATCCTGTCGGTGCAGGATAATGTGCAAAAAAGGTTGATATGATAAAAATCGGACACGGCTACGACGTACACCGCTTCGGCGAAGGTAACCACTTGATGTTAGGCGGTGCGCGTATTGCCTTTACAAAAGGTTTTGTCGCACATTCCGATGGTGATGTTGCCATTCATGCGCTATGTGATGCGCTACTGGGGGCAGCAGCACTGGGTGATATCGGTCAACATTTTCCTGATACCAGCACAGAGTTTGACAATATCGACAGCCGTATTTTATTACGCAATGTCGTGGTGTTGTTAACAGAAAAAACCTTGCTTGTGAGCAATGTGGACATCACCATTATTGCCCAGGCACCGAAAATGGCACCACACATTATGGCCATGCGTGAAAACCTGGCGGCGGATTTGAATGTCGATATCAGTCAGGTTAACGTCAAGGCGACCACCACGGAAGGGCTGGGTTTTACCGGACAGGGCGAAGGTATCGCTACCCACGCCGTCGTCCTGCTTTCGTCGGAATGACAGAATATTCAGAACTCCCCGACTGGCCGCGTGCATCGGGAAAACCTGCCGTATCTGCTTCCATCCGTTTCTGTCCGGAAGATTTTCAGGTGGATGAAGTCCTGAATTTTGAGTTCGATGGTGAGGGTGAACATCTTCTGGTTCATGTGCGCAAATGCAATCAAAATACTGCTGATTTGGCACAAAAACTGGCCCGGCATGCTGGTGTAAAGGTGCGTGATATTGGTTATGCCGGACTCAAGGATCGCAACGCCATTACTACACAATGGTTCAGTGTGTGGCTACCGGGCAAACCTGACCCGGACTGGTCTGCCTTTGAAGATGATGATGTGCAGATTCTTGACAGCTATCGCCACCGTCGCAAACTGCAACGGGGTGCGTTGCAGGGCAACCGTTTTGTGATTGTATTGCGTGATGTTGAATTTGAAAAAACGGGTGACCAACAAAGCCATCTGAAAACCCTGGAACAGCAACTTGCCGTTATTCAAAAACAGGGCGTGCCCAATTATTTTGGTGAGCAACGCTTTGGACGTGGCGGAAAAAACCTGAGCGAAGCGGTTGCCATGTTCAACGGTCGACGAGTGAAAGCCAGACACCTGCGCAGCCTGTACCTTTCTTCAGCGCGCTCGTTTTTGTTCAACGAAGTGCTGGCGGCACGCATTACGGCCGATAACTGGCTGCAAGCATTGCCGGGAGAAGTCTTGATGCTTGCCGGTAGCCGCAGTTTTTTTGTCGCCGATGAACTGAATGAAGAAATTGAACAGCGTCTGGCAAGTGGGGATGTATTGCCATCGGGGCCGCTGTGGGGGCGAGGTGAACTGGCCAGTCAACAGGATGCAGAGGCTCTGGAACAAAATGCACTTGCTGGACAGACTGTTTATCGTGAAGGTTTGCAGGAGGCTGGTTTGAAACAGGAGCGTCGTGCCTTGCGGCTGGCTGTCTCCGGGTTTCAGTGGCAATGGTTGTCCGAAGGAAAAAATCTGCAACTGCGTTTTGAGTTACCTGCGGGCTGTTATGCCACTTCTGTGTTGCGTGAACTGATCCAGTCCCGTTGCTAAAACCATCGGGAGCATTTCAATATGAAATCAAAAAACCCCGCTCGAACAATAACTGTCTCATTGGTGAACTGGCCCGGTTTTTTTGAGCGTGTACAAGACTCTGGTGGAACCGCTACGCTTGTTCCACCCGGCTTAGCCTGATGGCCAGGCAGCGGGTGGGCATGTGTTTTTGCCCACCTTAATGGCTGCGAATGCGTAACATCAATTCCTTAAGTTTTCTCGGTGCGCAGGTTGGGGCGAGTATTTTTTATGAATCCCCAGCATGCCAGAGGTAACTACGGAAGCTTTCGGACAAAAATCAAACCTCAAATTGCGCAATATGAGATTGTAAATTACAGGCCAGACGCGAGAGCTCTTCACTGGAAGCAGTGATCTGGTTTGAGGCTGCTGCATTTTGTTCGGCAACGGCGTTGATCGCGGTGATGTTGCGATTGATTTCCTCGGCCACTGCACTCTGCTCTTCCGAGGCACTGGCGATCTGGATATTCATGTCGCTGATGTGACCGATGGCCCGGGTGATTGCTTCCAGTGAGGTGCCGGCTTTGGCCGCCTGATCAACGCTGGCCTCTGCCTGACTGCGTCCTGCTTCCATGGCATGAACGGCATTGGTTGAGCTGTCCTGCAGGCGGGCAATGACTTCCTCTATTTCTTTGGTGGATTCCTGGGTGCGTTTTGCGAGGGTGCGCACTTCATCGGCGACCACGGCAAAACCACGTCCCTGCTCTCCGGCGCGTGCGGCTTCGATGGCGGCGTTAAGCGCCAGCAAATTGGTTTGTTCGGCGATGGACTTGATAACGTCCAGTACGGTACTGATGTTGGTACTGTCTTCGCCTACCTGATGGATGACACGGGTGGCATTTTCCACTGCACTGGCCAGAGAGCTGATGGAATCAATGGTATTACCGACTTCCAGCTGCCCCTGGTGAGCCTCCGTGTTGGCCTGTGTGGCAGAACTGGCGGTGTCTTGCGCGCTTCTGGCAACCTCCTGCACGGTGGCATTCATTTCGTTGATGGCGGTTGCCGCCTGCTGTACCTCGGACTGCTGTTCATGCAACGTACGGTTGGTATCTTCGCTTACTGCCGCCAGTTCTTCGGCCGAGGCCGCCAAGCCGGTAGATGCCTGATTCATCTCGCTGATCATTTGATGTAATTTGTTGCGCATGACACTCAGGGTGCCTAACAGTTGTGCGATCTCATCGGAACCTTCGACGTGTACTTCTTCTGTCAGATTGCCGGCAGCCACGGACCGGGCCACACGAATTGCATCACGGAGACCCCGGGTAATACTGCCAATCACCAGAAAAGCAACGGTGCTACCCAATAGCGCCGTAATCAAACCTGTGATGGTCA
>JAADIL010000066.1 GCA_013151355.1 Gammaproteobacteria bacterium | reverse complement strand
AGAGACCGGCCAGCACGTATTCATCGAAAGCGAAATCGGCACCGGCGACAAACCGGTGTATGTGCAACAGCAGATCCCTTATACCGTGCGCCTCTACTACGACGAGCGTCTGCAAGAAGGCGAGCTCAGCGACCCCGAGCTGGAAAATGCTGTGGTTGAACGCCTCGGCGAAGACAAGCGCTACACCACCGTACGCAATGGCCGCGAGTACCAGGTCATCGAACGTAACTACGTGATCTCGGCAGAAAAAAGCGGCGACCTGTCGATTTCCCCTGCCCGCTTTCAGGGGCGTATTGCCGTGCAGCAACAGCAACGCAATCGCCGCTCACGCAACCCTATGGATGAGTTTTTCGCCAACAGCCCCTTTGCCAATGATCCCTTTTTCCGCAACCGTCTGAACAGTGGCCTGTTGTCTGACCCGTTTGCCAACCCGGGCAAACCCGTCAACGTGCGCAGTCACGCCATTGATATGACGATCAAGCCACGCCCTGCCACGGCCAGTAACCCGTGGCTGCCCGCCGAAGCCGTGAAACTCGGCGATAGCTGGACGGAAAACCCGCCACAGTTCAAGGTCGGTGAACCGGTCACGCGCACCATTACCATTCAGGTCATGGGATTGTCCGGCTCGCAAATTCCTGAACTGGATATTGCCGAACCCGCCAATACCCGCCTCTACCCGGAGCCCCCCACGCAGGAAAATCGCACGGATGGCAAAACCATTTATGGCCTGCGTACCCGCACCCTGACCTATATTCCCAACGCACAAGGTACACTGGATATTCCACCAGTTACTCTCAACTGGTGGGATACACGCCAGGACGAACCCGCCAACACCACCCTGCCCGCCTGGCAATTCACCGTGCAGCCTGCTGTCCCCGGTGCAGCGAATGAAGCACAGATAACGTCCCCACAATCAGTCGCGCAAGCATCTGCAAAAACCGATGATAATACCGTGCAAAATAACACACGCTGGTTGATAATCGGTGGCGGGATACTGCTCGCCCTCACCCTGCTGCTGACAGCGCTGGCCCGACGGGCAAAAAAACGGCAGCGAGCCCATGTGCCGGTTGCTGATAAAACCGGATTGCCAGCCCTTGAACAGCATCCCCCGACAGATCGAAAAGCCGCCCTGCGTGAACTGGAAAAAGCCTGCACTGCCAATGACCGTCATGCCGCTGCCCAGGCATTGTTGAAACTTGGTCACGCCTGCTGGCCAGATGATCCACCATGCAGTCTGGGTGCGCTTGCAGCACGTATCGAAACAGGACAAGAACAAGTTCATGAACTGGATCGCAGCCTCTACGCCGCCGACAGCACACACTGGAATGGCAGCATGCTACGGGGTGTCTTCAGGCAGGGGCTGCAAGAAAAGAAAGCCTCCGGACAACACTACGATGACGGATTGAAGCCTCTTTATCCGGGCAGTCTTTAATCTGGATTCTGCAAGTGCTCGAACTATCGGTAACTCAACCACTATGGACTGCAAGTCCACAGGTTGTTTAAAACGACTAAACATCGTTATGCTCTTCATACATGAACATAGACCGGTAAAAACAGTAGCCACATTATCAACAGGTTTTTCGTTTTTATCTCTAGGGTTTTATTCCCCTGCAGCAAGCTGCGGGGAATAAAACCCGAAGAGTGATGTTACGCACTCGAATAATGAATCAATGACGGACGGTTTTTACGCGACGCCACAACCCGCATTCCCAGGGCCTGCATAGAGACGTGCATGCAATAACATCCCGATCTTGCATCTCATCTTCAGCCCGTCTTTGCCCGTTCTTCAATCACAGAAGTCGAAATAGAACGACTATTCCTGCACTTTTGTTCAATCAGAACGAACACCAACAGTAGGCGCTTTAGGCGAATACAGACTAAATATGAGCGTCAGATCGGGATGTTATTACGTGCACGTCCCATCACATCAATTACTGAATTATCCGGGTTGTCCTAAGGGAGCTTAAGAGAATAGGATCGCCAGTAGTAATGAGAAATTCTGTTCGATCATTGCAAAGCGTAGTGGATCACTTGCCTCCATACGGACAGACAACACCTCCCCCTGACACGGCCCGCAGCACGCACTCTTGACAGGAAATTATCTGATTGATAACGGCAAGAACACAGGAGATAGAGCCCATGGACGAGAACCCGTTAAGCAGTGCAGAAAAAATTATCGAAAACGACACGCACCCTCTCTGTGTGCACGATTAACTGATAATAATTTTCTGTTAAATCAGGGACCGGGCAAGAAATCGTGTCATTCGTGAAATATCCGGGGGAAAGGACAAATAACCAAAAATAAATAACTGAAGGTAAACAATGATGTGGTATTTCACCTGAATTCTGGAACCCAAACTGGCGTCCTTTGGCATTTATCAACGTCTTGTGGCTGGAGTCACAGTGTGACGGTGATGACTGAAGGGTAATGACGCAAGGAGCATCCAGACAAGACAACAACCGATAAAGGATATCAACATGGCACATATTGTCATCATGGGAGCAGGGACAGGCGGAATGCCCGCCGCTTACGAAATGCGCAAGGCGCTGGGTAAAGAACATAACGTTACCGTAGTCAACGCAACAGAATATTTTCAGTTTATTCCTTCCAACCCCTGGGTAGGTGCAGGTTGGCGCAAGCGAGGGGACATTACCTTTCCCATTCGCCCTTGTCTGGAAAAAAAAGGTATCAGGTTTATTGCCTCCCCGGTCACCAAAATTGACGCCGAAAATAATGTGCTGGAACTGCCCGATGGCGACTGGCTTGAATACGATTATTTACTGATCACCACTGGCCCCAGGTTGTCCTTCGACGAAGTGAATGGTCTTGGTCCTGTCACTGGCTACACCCAGTCAATTTGTACGATCGATCATGCCGAAAAAGCCTGCGAGGCCTACCAGAAACTGATCGAAAACCCCGGTCCGGTGATTGTGGGTGCCGTCCAGGGAGCAAGTTGTTTTGGTCCTGCCTACGAATATGCATTCATTCTTGATTCTGATCTGCGTAAACGCAAAATTCGTAACAAGATTCCCATGACCTACGTGACCAGTGAACCCTATATAGGCCACCTGGGCCTGGGTGGTGTGGGTGATTCAAAGGGAATGCTGGAATCAGAGATGCGTAACCGCCACATCAAGTGGATCACTAATGCCAGGGTAATCAAAGTAGAGATCGACAAAATGTTCGTGGCCGAACACAACATGGAAGGTGAAGTGATTAAGGAACATGAACTGCCATTCAACTATTCAATGATGTTGCCCGCCTTTAAAGGCGTGGATGCTGTAGCCAATGTAGAGGGTTTATGCAATCCACGCGGTTTTGTCATCGTTGATAAAAATCAACGCAATCCCAGGTACCCCAATATTTATTCAGCCGGTGTTTGCATCGCCATCCCGCCAGTAGAAGTGACCCCCGTGCCTGTCGGCACACCCAAAACCGGTTATATGATCGAATCAATGGTGACCGCCATCGTTTACAATGTCGTAGAAGAACTGGAAGGCAAGGCACCCAGCCACACCGCTACCTGGAATGCCATCTGCCTCATCGACATGGGTGATACCGGCGCGGTCTTCGTTGCACTACCTCAAATTCCACCACGCAACGTCAACTGGTTCAAAAAAGGTAGATGGGCTCATGTGGCCAAAATTGCTTTTGAGAAATATTTCATTCACAAGATGAAAAAAGGTTCTTCCGGGCTGGCATATGAAAAATATATGCTCAAAATGCTGGGAATTAATCAGCTCAAGGATGATGAAAATTAATGCTGCGTCTGTGCTCACACAGGACTGCGTTACTAAATTGTCCGGATTGTCCCAGGGGAACTCAAGGTAACAGGATCATCAACAGTGATGAGAAACCCTTTTCGGTCACAGTAAAATATCATCTAAAATACAATGGACTGCCTGCTTCTGTACGGACAACATAGAAACCTTAAATGTAAAAAACTTTCTATGCCTACAGCACTGGACGCTCGACAGGAGACGTAAACATGCCCCACTACATCCGCTGGTTTAGCGAAATTGGCATCGATGATATCCCCCTGACAGGTGGTAAAAATGCCTCCCTCGGTGAGATGTATCGGGAACTTGGGCCACAAGGCAT
Source organism: Gammaproteobacteria bacterium (assembly GCA_013151355.1). Taxonomy (GTDB): domain Bacteria; phylum Pseudomonadota; class Gammaproteobacteria; order SZUA-152; family SZUA-152; genus SZUA-152. Next base: position 6,080 of record JAADIL010000066.1, on the reverse strand, counting down.
TAAAGTACCCAATGGTTTTGCCATTACCACCGATGCCTATCGCGACGGACTCACCCAGGCCAATAGCTGGAATGCACTAAAAGCCACACTGGAAGGACTCGACCCCGACAATATGGAGGACCTCACCCGCTGCGGTGCCAGAGCGCGTGCGATTATCTACGACACACCACTGGCAGATACTTTACAGCAGCAAATTCTGGATGCTTACGGACAATTACGGGAAGAATATGGCGATGATCTGAGCCTGGCAGTGCGCTCCTCGGCCACCGCTGAAGATTTACCCACAGCCAGTTTTGCCGGCCAGCAGGAAACCTGTCTCAACATCCGTGAGGACGAACATTTGCTGGATGCCTGTCGGCGTTGTTATGCCTCGTTGTTTACCGACCGCGCCATCCACTACCGTGCTGATAATGGTTTCGATCATTTCAGTGTGGCGCTTTCCATCGGCATTATGAAAATGGTGCGCTCGGATCTCGACACCAGCGGCGTGATGTTTTCCCTGGATACCGAAACCGGTTTTCGTGATGTGGTTTTCATCACCGGTGCCTACGGCCTCGGCGAAAATGTGGTGCAAGGCACAGTGGAGCCCGATGAATTTTACGTACACAAACCCACTTTCATGGCAGGCTATCGCACCGTATTGCGCCGCCATCGCGGCAGCAAGCAAATCAAAATGATTTACGCCACGGGTGGCTCGCAGGAGGTAACCCGCAATGTGCCAGTCCCCGACATTGATCGCCAGCGTTACTGTCTCAGCGATAAAGACGTACTCACCCTGGCAGATTATGCCATCAAGGTGGAAAAACACTACAGCGAAAAAGCGGGCGAAACCCGCCCCATGGATATGGAATGGGCCAGGGACGGCATCGACGGTGAACTGTACATGGTACAGGCACGACCGGAAACCGTGGAATCACAAAAACAGGGCAGCCTGCTGCGTCAGTATCATCTCGGGCAACAAGGCGAAATTCTCACACGCGGTTATGCCGTGGGCACCAAAATTGCCACAGGCCAGACACGTTATATTGCAGATGTAACACACCTGCACGAATTTCAGCCCGGCGAAGTACTGGTGGCCGACACTACCACACCCGACTGGGAACCCATCATGAAAATCGCCGCAGCCATCGTTACCAATCGTGGAGGACGCACCTGCCATGCTGCCATCATTGCCCGCGAGCTGGGCGTCCCTGCCGTGGTAGGTTGCGACAGTGCAACACAAGACATTAGCGAAGGAACAATGGTCACTGTCTCCTGTGCAGGTGGCACTGAAGGTCACATTTTTCGCGGTGAGCTTGATTACGACATTATTGAAACCGACCTTTCCGACCTGCCTCGCCCCAAAACAAAAATCATGATCAACCTGGGTAACCCGAACCTGGCTTTTTCCACGTCCTTTCTGCCCAACGATGGTGTTGGCCTGGCACGTCTGGAATTTATTATTAACGAATACATCAAGGCCCACCCCATGGCCTTGCTGCACCCTGAACGCATCACCAAACGCAGCACCCGTGATGCACTGAAAACACTTGTCCGTGGTTATATCGATGGTGCCGATTATTTTGTGCGACGACTCGCCGAAGGCACCGGCATCATTGCCGCTGCCTTCTGGCCCAAACCGGTGGTGGTGCGTTTATCAGATTTCAAGAGTAACGAATATGCCACCCTGCCCGGCGGAGCTGATTTTGAACCACAAGAAGAAAATCCCATGATCGGTTTTCGCGGTGCGGCCCGTTATACCCACCCCGCCTACGCCGAAGCTTTTGCAATGGAATGTGCAGCCATGAAACGTGTGCGTGATGACATGGGACTGACTAACGTAAAATTGATGATCCCGTTTTGTCGCCGCATTGAAGAAGGTGAAAGAGTGCTGGAAACCATGGCCGAAAACGGCCTGCAACGTGGCAAAAACAAACTGGAAATATACGTTATGTGTGAAGTTCCCAACAACGTTATTCTCATCGATGAATTCGCCAAACTGTTCGATGGATTTTCCATTGGCTCCAACGATTTAACACAGCTGATACTGGGCGTGGATCGCGATTCCGGAATTGTTTCTTTCGATTTTGATGAACGAGACCCCGGCGTAAAACAAATGATCAAACTCGCCGTGGAAGGTGCACGACGCAACCACCGCCATTCCGGGCTGTGTGGACAGGCACCATCGGATTATCCCGAAATGGCGGAATTTCTGGTGGAGATTGGCATTGACAGCATGAGTCTCAACCCGGATACCGTGCTGGCAACGACACGACATGTACTGGAAGTAGAGAAAAAATTGCGGGAAAAACAGCATAATTCATGAGTATTGCAATCCATCGGTGGACTAATCCAACAACGTGTAAGGGACGTGCACGTAATAACATCCCGATCTGGCGCTCATAAGTACGCAGAGGCGCAGAGTCACCATAAAATCACCGTAGGGTGGGCATGTTTTTTTGCCCACGCGGATATGGAATCAACGCGTGGGCACAAACTACGTACCCACCCTGCGGCTGTCCGTTTTTTTCATCTTCGCAGGCAAGCGTAGCGACAGCAGCCCCGCCATGAACACAAAGGCCGTTGACCACCACAGACACCCCACCAGCCCCTGAGTCTGATATATCCACCCGGACAACACGGTGCCGATCAATCGCCCACCGGCATTGGCCATATAATAAAAACCGACATTCATCGCAACCTTGTCATGTTCGGACCAGGCGACGATCAAATAAGAATGCACTGCCGAGTTGATAGCAAACACGGCACCGAAAATAATCAGGCCAACAATAATCACCCGGTTTGGCTCCATGCCCTGTTGCAGGGCCAGCGCGATAGCGACAGGAATCAGCACCAAACCAAAAGCCCACCAGCATGCCGTCTTTCCATCAGGATGGTGGCCCCGCAATATCATCGGCGCACAGGATTGCACGATGCCGTAAACAATTACCCACACAGCAAAAAAGGCACCCACTTCACTGAACCGCCAGCCCAGCACAGAAAACAAAAACACCGGCAGGCCCACCACAAACCAGACATCACGCGCGCCAAACAGGAAAAATCGTGCTGCGGAAAGCTGGTTAATAGCAGGCGTATTGGAAAATAGCCGGGTGAACTTCGGTTTGGCCTTGCTCTTGCCCAATCCTCGTGGCAACAGTATCGTAGTGAGGATCAACACCAACAACAGGCCACCCGCCAGAATCAACAAGGCACTCCGAAAACCCGCGAACTCAAGCAACAGCGCGCCCAGAAAAAAACCAACACCTTTCAGGGTATTTTTGGAACCGGTCAGCAACGCTATCCATTTAAACAAACGTGAATCACTGTGTTGTGGCACCAGTATTTTCACCCCCGCTTTGGCGGACATTTTGTTCAGGTCCTTGGCGATACCCGACAAGGCCTGTGCGACCATGACATAAGCCACACTGAGCCAGCCTTCCGGCACGGCAAGCATCAGCAGAGCCAGCACCTGTAAACCCATGCCGATATGCATAGTGAGATTGAGGCCAATGCGTGTACCCAGCCATCCACCCACCAGGTTGGTGACGATGCCAAAAAACTCATAAAACAAAAACAACATTGCAACTTCAAAAGGTGAATAACCCAACAGGTGAAAATAGAGCACCACCAGCATGCGAATAGCACCGTCGGTCAGGGTAAACGCCCAATAGCCGCCGGTAATCAGCAGATAGTTGCGTAAACTGTGCAAGCTACTCTCCACCACTACAGGCTCCGCGCAATCTTCGTCGCAAGCTCCACCATGCGATTCACATAGCCCCACTCATTGTCATACCATGCCAAAATCTTCACCTGGGTATCGTTAATGACCATGGTCGAAAGAGCATCAATAACAGACGAGCGCGGGTCACCCTTGTAATCAACAGAAACCAGTGGACGCGTCTCAAAACCCAGGACACCAGCCAGCGAGTCGTTCGCTGCGACCCGGAATAATGCATTAACCTCTTCAACAGACGTTGCACGCTCCGCCTCAAAAACAAAATCAGTGAGCGAGGCATTCAGCAACGGCACCCGCACCGCCAGACCATTCAGTCTGCCTTTTAATTCCGGAAAGATTTGCGTAATCGCTTTGGCCGATCCTGTTGTTGTGGGAATCAGCGACTGGCTACAGGCACGTGCCCGGCGCAGATCTTTGTGTGCTTTATCAACGATGGTCTGGGTATTGGTGATGTCATGAATGGTGGTCATGCAGCCATGGCGAATGCCAATACCTTCATGCATAACCTTGACCACCGGCGCCAGGCAATTAGTGGTACAGGAAGCGGCAGTGACAATATGATGTCGGGCGGGGTCGTAGAGATCATCGTTAATACCCATAACGATATTCAAAGCCGGATCAGGCAGCGGAGCTGACACCAACACCTTCTTCACACTCTGATCAAAATAAGGCTGCAACGCAGCTTCGGTCCTGAATTTTCCCGAGCATTCAATCACCAGATCAACACCCTCCGTGCCCCACTCTGCCACCGCCAGATCAGCATGGCTGCTACAGGAAATTTCCTTACCATCAACAACCATCAAATCAGCCGTCGCCTCAATATCATGGGGCCAGCGTCCATGCACCGAATCAAACTCCAGCAAATGAGCCTGACAGAAGGCATCCCCTGCAATATCGTTGATGTGAACAAACTCCAGCTCCGGGCAACCCCACCCTGCCCGTAGCACCAGCTTGCCCATACGACCGAAACCGTTGATGCCCACCCGAATAGCCATAATGTCCCCTTACTCTCTTTACCGTATATCCGCATAAACGGATATATAAAACCCGAAAAAAGGCCGGAATGCTCCAGCCTGCTCACCCACAACAGTGACATCAACCGCACTGCCGGGACTGACCTGCCTCCGTCAACCGGACAAGATCCATTCGCATCTCGTCATTCGCCGTGCCACATTGACGGATATGCTCAAACAACGGCTCGCAACAATCCTGCACAATGCGGTAATAAACCCACACGCCCTCGCGCCGGGTAGACACCAGACCATTGTTGCGCAAATAGGCAAGATTGGCGTGACACCACACTCTGCGACAACCCTAATGTATCCACCAGATCACAAACACAAAGCTCACCCGACTCCAGCAACAGATAAACAATCCGCAGACGTACCGGCTCCGAGAGGGTTTTAAACAAAGCGGCAAGGGATTCCGTATTCATGAAGAGTATTATATCTGCTTATACGAATATATCAATTTATCGCCAGATCAGGCCATAAAGTTCAGTGCTGCCAACATCGGCAGGCCTTCGCCGATATGACGCTAATATCCCGTCAGCTTGCTGCGGGATTGTTTATTTACGGTAAACCGTTTTGACAAAAAGAATGACAAGAGACAACCAACAAAATGGCTCCAGCCTTGTCAATCGAAAATTTAACGTAATACTCCAAACCCATCTCTACCTGTACGCTAAATCGCCCGGTTTTCAGCGTATGGCAGCAAAATCAGGGAATTCCACTTGTGGGGTGGGCATCGCCCACCAATCGTGCCCTGTTTAACCCATGATGGTGGGCAATGCCCACCCTACCGATTTATCTGTCTGTTAGACGTGCACGCATAATGTTTGAGATTCAGGCTTTTAGTCGGGGATAAAAAAGACATTAAAATACGAAATGAACATTTTGTGATAATCGATATCAAACTACAGGGTGAATGAAGGAAAAAATGGAGCTCGTAGAGGCTCAGCTTCTTGTTCTGTTACAGGAGACACAAACATGATGGGTGGTGATTATGGCGGAAGCGTAATGGGTGGTATGTGGTTTTTCGGACTGCTGTTCTGGATATTGATTATCATCGGTCTGGTTTTCATTGTTCGCTGGCTGACTGGACGCAACAGTGATATTTCATCTCCGACCGAATCAGCTCTGGAAGTATTGCAAAAACGCTACGCCCGCAGCGAAATTGATCAGGATACCTACGAACAGATAAAACATGATATTGATGAAAAAAACCAATGAGGAATAATCAAATTTTCTCATCGGTGTAACGCTCCTGTTTGCCCGTGTCATCGGGCTTAACGGTTTATCATCCCGTACCGGCTTGTTCACGGGCGGGATGTTGGGTGGTGGTGGAATGATGAAGGATATGATGG
>JAADIL010000240.1 GCA_013151355.1 Gammaproteobacteria bacterium | reverse complement strand
CAAGGCCGGGCTTTTTTATTGGTGGGCCATGTAGGACTTGAACCTACAACCAATTGATTAAGAGTCAACTGCTCTACCAATTGAGCTAATGGCCCCAAACTGATGCCATCAGGCATTTCCTCGGCTCAAAGATGGAAGCACCCGACGTGTACCGTGCGCACGTCAACAAAACGCGCCGTCCAAAACAAATATGGGGTGGACGATGGGACTCGAACCCACGACGACTGGAATCACAATCCAGGGCTCTACCAACTGAGCTACGCCCACCATAACAAACCTTGACCTGCGCCATCCCTGGCGATACTTCACTGCGACCCCGACCTCGCTATCCATGGCAAGGCTCTCAACGGGATGAGGGACACATTTGGCCTGGTCCCTTCACCTTTTTCGTTTCGCCCAACCGGGGCTACATCCACCACTGGCCAACAAACCGGGACGCGATTATACATGACACAGCAAACAATTGAACACTGCCTGAAACCTTACCCAGGCAGAAAAAATGGCGCGCCCGGCAGGGTTCGAACCTGCTACCCTCGGCTTAGAAGGCCGATGCTCTATCCGAATGAGCTACGGGCGCATCTCAAAACCAGCCCCTGGAAACCGGCCACTAAAATTGGTCGGGGTAGAGAGATTCTCGAACTCCCGACATCCTGCTCCCAAAGCAGGCGCGCTACCAGACTGCGCTATACCCCGAACTGAGGCGGCGCATTATAGCGGCAGAATCCAGCGGATGCTATTGGCTTTTGCAGGAAAAATACATTTGGGTGATACCGAAGTGGTTCTCACTGGAAAACAAACAAGATAACGGGGGGCGTTTTCAATCATTTTGACTGTCGAAACAATCGGGAACACTCCTGGCGAAAATTCATTAGTGAAAACCCGTTGTCGAAAACGAAGATGCCATGCGATCATAGCGCCCCCTGAAACAGTGGTGTTTTGCCTGGATGTTGGAAATAATGGGAACAAGTAACACATGAGCGCACAAATTATCGACGGCAAGGCCATCGCCGCCGAACTTCGACGAGATATCAAGGCCCGCGTCGAGCAACGGCTGGCCGAAGGCAAACGTGCGCCAGGACTGGCGGTGATACTGGTGGGTGCCGACCCTGCCTCGCAAGTCTATGTCGGCAGCAAACGCCGTGCCTGTGAAGAGGTGGGTTTCGTTTCCGTCGCCCACGACCTGCCCGCAGGCACCAGCGAAGCTACCCTGCTGACGCTCATCGATGAACTCAACGACGACCCGGGTATCGACGGCATCCTGGTGCAACTTCCCCTGCCAGAACACATCGGCACCGAAAATGTTATCGAACGCATTCACCCTGACAAGGACGTAGACGGTTTTCATCCCTACAATGTTGGTCGTCTGGCGCTGCGTCAACCGGTACTGCGCCCCTGCACCCCGCGTGGCATTGTCACCCTGCTGGAAAAAACCGGACAGGATATTCGCGGCATGGACGCAGTGGTGGTCGGTGCCTCAAACATCGTCGGCCGCCCTACCAGTCTCGAATTGCTGCTGGCTGGTTGCACTGTCACCACCTGCCATCGCTTTACCAAAAATATTGAAGCCCATGTGCGTCGCGCCGATCTCGTGGTGGTGGCCGTGGGTAAACCCGGTATTGTGAAAGGAGAATGGATCAAACCCGGTGCCATCGTCATCGATGTCGGCATCAATCGTAAAGAAAACGGCAAACTGGTGGGCGATGTGGATTTTGCAAGCGCCAGCCGAAATGCCGGATGGATCACTCCCGTGCCCGGCGGCGTGGGGCCAATGACCGTGGTGACCCTGTTGCAGAACACCGTGGATGCAGCTGATCAGTTACACAACAAATAGCCCTGCTATCACCTTGATCAAAAAAACCAGTACGCTTTATTTTCTATCGCCTTGCCCTCCGGTATATACCGGAATATACTTTTCGATATGTTTCTTTTGGCACTCACCAACGCCCTCGATAAACACGGGGTCAAATATGCGCTGGTCGGAGGCTACGCTGTTGCCCTGCATGGTGCAGTACGAGGCACGGTGGATGTCGATATTGTTATCCAGCTCAGGCAAAGCGTCTTTAACAAGGCTGAACAGGCTCTCATAGAACTTGGATTACAACCTCGCCTCCCTGTCTCCGCAGATGATGTTTTTCTTTTCCGCGAGGAATACATCAAAAATAAAAACCTCATTGCCTGGTCTTTCAGCAACCCCGATAATCCGACTGAAATCCTGGATATCATTATCACAGAAGACCTCAATAACATGAAACCAGTGATCAAAAATGTCATGGGTAAAAATATCAAGGTTGCCGATATTGCCAGCCTGATTGCCATGAAAACACGCAGTGGCCGCCCACAAGATATCGAAGACATAAAAGCTTTGAAGAAGATCCTCGCAGAGGAAACAGAATGAGGCCTGTGCAATATTTTTCAGACCAATATCTGGCGCAATGTAAAACCATGTCCGCCGAGCACATCGTGGAATTTCTTGAAGCCTTCCGGCTGATGCAACAACCCGCAGATAAAAGCAAACTCATCAGCCTGAAAATCCCGGAGTCCTTGTTAAAGGCCTTTCGCAGCAAATGCGAGCTGGAAAACCTGAAATACCAGACACAAATCAAAGCATTGATGAAGGAATGGATTTAATATCCGCGTTATTCTCTGCGCCAGCTTGTGCCGCCCGCACTGTCTTCCAGCACGATACCCTGCGCTGCCAACTCGTCACGAATACGATCAGACTCGGCCCAGTTTTTATTGGCACGCGCATCCAGACGCTGTGTGATAAGAGCATCAATAGCAGAACAAGATAAACCTTCACCCCCTGCGTCACCTCCCTGCAAAAAAACATCAGGCTCCCGCACAAGCAGCCCGAGACAGGCTGCCTGCCGCTTTAGCACGCCACCTAGCTGGGCCGCCAACGGAACATTGCAACAACGTTGGCAATTTATTTCCCGCGCCAGCTCGAACAACACCGCAATCGCCTCGGAGGTACTAAAATCGTCGTCCATGGCCGCAGTAAAACGCTGTTCATATTCACTGTCATTGATAGCTTCCGTACTGTCCAGCCCCCGCAATGCCGTGTACAACGTAGTCAACGCAGCTTTAGCCTCGTCCAGATGCTTATCAGAATAATTCAATGGGCTGCGATAATGGCTGTTGAGAATAAAAAATCGCACCACTTCCGGGTCGTATTTTTCCAATACCTCACGAATAGTGAAAAAATTCCCCAGAGACTTGGACATTTTTTCTTCGTCAATACGCACAAAACCATTGTGCATCCACACGTTGACAAACTTTTCGCCCGTGGCCGCTTCGCTCTGCGCAATTTCATTTTCATGATGAGGAAATTGCAAATCCAGCCCACCGCCGTGGATGTCAAAATGATTCCCCAGGCAGCCAGTGGACATGGCCGAGCACTCAATGTGCCAGCCGGGACGACCTTCACCCCAGGGAGAGGGCCAGGACGTACCTTCTTCGGATTTAGCCATTTTCCACAGCACAAAATCCAGTGGGTCATCTTTGGCTGCAACCACCTTCACCCGCGCTCCAACACGCAGGTCATCAGTATTTTTACCGGAGAGCTGACCATAGTGCTCAAAACGGGACACATCGTAATATACGTCACCGGTCTTGCCCTGATAGGCGTAGCCCTTGTCCACCAACACCTGAATCATGGCGATAATCTCATCCATGTGGGTGGTGGCGCGAGGTTCTTTATCCGGGCGCTGCACACCCAGGGCATCCGCATCTCTGTTCATTTCCTTAATAAAACGATTAGTCAACGACTCAATGGCTTCACCATTTTCATTGGCACGAGCGATGATTTTGTCATCCACGTCGGTAATGTTGCGCACATAAGTCACATGTTCATCACCAAACACCTTGCGCAGATAACGGTTCACCACGTCAAATACCACCAGCACACGCGCGTGGCCCAGATGACAATAGTCATATACCGTCATACCGCACACGTACAGGCGCACGTTTTTGGGATCGATAGGCGTGAAAGCTTCTTTGCGTCTGGTGAGATTGTTGTGAATGTGCAGCATGGGTTACCCGATATGTGTCTTGTGGTGGGCAATGGTAGCGAAATCCCCACTTTTCTACAAAAAGCATAACTCTGGATTCCGTAAACAATGGCACGGAAACTTTCTCGAAACGGACAAACCCGATATCATTGCTCGCCGTGATCATTTCACCTGTCTAACCAAAGGAATCAACCGATGATGATGAATGCCCTGACCCGACTCACCCTGCTCTGTGCCCTGTTTGTTCTGCCGTTCATCCAGGCCAACGCCGATGAACAGCACCCGCGCGTGCGCATCACCACCACCCAGGGTGATATCGTGCTGGAGCTGGATCGTGAAAAGGCGCCCAAAAGCGTGGAGAATTTTCTCGATTATGTGCAGGAAGGTTTTTATGACGGCACTATTTTTCACCGCGTCATCGACGGTTTCATGGTACAGGGCGGCGGCTTCACCCAGGATTTCCAGAAAAAACCGGCCCGCGCCCCTGTTGAAAATGAAGCCAATAACGGACTGAAAAACCTGAAAGGTACTGTTGCTATGGCACGTACCAACGCACCACATTCCGCCACCGCACAATTTTTTATCAACGTTGCCGACAACGGTTTTCTTGACCACACATCACCTACCTCGCGAGGCTGGGGTTACGCTGTCTTTGGCAAAGTGATTGCAGGGATGGATGTTGTCGATAAAATCCGCAAAACACCGACAGGTAGCGGCGGCCCATTCCGCTCAGATGTACCACGCACACCAGTGATTATCGAAAAAGTAACTCTGGGTGATGTCGCACCTGTGGCCCCCTCCGCGCCTGCATTAAAATAACCCGCTTCCCAACCCCTGATTGAAGGATGACACCATGATTCGTTTAACCACCACGATGGGTAACATCGATGTCGAGCTGGACTTTGACAAAGCACCCAAAAGTGCTGCCAACTTTGAGCAATACGTAAAAGAGGGTCATTTCGATGGCACCATTTTTCATCGCGTTATCGATAATTTTATGATCCAGGGTGGTGGCATGTTGCCGGATATGTCACAAAAAAAAACCCGCGCCTGTATCGATAACGAAGCCGACAATGGCCTGAAAAATGTGAAAGGCTCAGTGGCCATGGCACGCACCAATGACCCTCATTCAGCCTCTTCACAGTTTTTTATTAACATTGCAGATAATGCCTTTCTCGATCACAGCTCACCCACGCCACAAGGCTGGGGTTATGCTGTGTTTGGCAAGGTTGTTGATGGAATGGACGTGGTGGAAAGAATGAAAGCAGTGGCGACTACATCACGCGCGGGCCATCAGGATGTGCCTGCTGATGATATTCTTATTGAAAAAGCTGAGGTCATTGACGCTAAATAATTTCTGACTTTCTCCGCACAGAACCGGGCAGGAACGCACTGTTTTGCACACGCTCTTTATCGCTGACCTGCATCTCTCAGGGGAACGCCCGCACATCATTCGTTTGTTTCGGGCCTTTCTCAAAAAAGAAGCTCGACAGGCGGATGCGCTTTATATCCTCGGTGATCTGTTTGAGACCTGGCTGGGTGATGATGCTGTGCCGCCAGACATGGTCGATGTATTACACGATATCAACGGTCTGACAAAAAGTGGTGTCCCGGTTTATGTGATGGTGGGTAACCGGGATTTCCTGCTCGACGCAGGGTTTGAAACCATGACAGGCTGCACATTGTTACCCGACCCGAGTGTTGTCAACCTCTACGGCACAGACACATTGTTGATGCACGGCGATACGCTGTGTACCGATGATGTGGATTATCAGGCCATCCGCAAACAAATACGCAGCCCGCAATGGCAACAGGCGATATTGGCCAAATCCATTGAGGAGCGTATGCAAATAGCACGCGAGGCCCGCGCAGAAAGCCGGACGCGCACTCGTGAAAAATCGGATGACATTATGGATGTCAATGCACAAGCGGTTGAAAATGCCTTTCGCACACACGGCGTGAGACGGTTGATTCATGGGCACACCCATCGGCCCGCTGTACATGAAAGTACGGTCGATAACAAAACCGTGACGCGCATTGTACTGGGTGACTGGTACGACAAGGCCAATGTTTTGCAGGTAACCGCCGATACCACCAGGCTAACGACTTCCGGTTAACTCCCCCCCCTGGGAATCACCCATAACCTGCAATTCTTTTTTTGTGTCTGACGCTTGCGCTTCCTCGTCTGGCGTTTGCACCAACACATCCCCCACTGAATACCGTTTAAAATCTTTTGGTAAATCAAATGTACCTTCGGATGCCAGCAAGTCTGTGCGGTAATCTTTCATAAAACGTTGATAACCTTTCCTGTCCCATTCACGAATGGGCAAACCATGATCCATGTGCTGGATGGCATAAAATACATTCAACGACAGGTCACAGGCATCCAGCAAGTCTTTCGGCGTACGCTCAACCGTAGTGGCATGCTCACCGGCCAGCACCATTCTGAATTCACGCATGGCGGCCAGCACATCGGGCATAAAGTCTTTGGGCATGACCACAGCGTCATAACAATGTTTGCCGTTGGCCGTAAAACGATAATGCGTTGCCTGCCTGCCATCGATTTTTGGAATAGCGCCGGAAGGTTGTGACTCTTCCTGATAATCCAGTTCGATGGGCGAGTCAATCTCCACGGCTTTATTACGAATCACCATGATGGTTTTGTCATCCTGCGTGACGTTGTAAATCGTTTGCTCCTTGCGGTTAAACAGGATGAAATCGGCCGGTGAGCGCGCATCTGATATATGCAGATAACCTTCATTGATAAACAAACGTGTGGTAAACGATTCCGAACCCGATTCACGCTCAGCCATAATCAACAGAGTGCCAGGCGCCGCTTTCAGTTCAGCTTCTGTCTTGGCAACAGGTTTTGTGAACTGGTTTGCGCAGGAAGCCAGGCCAATCAACAAAAAACCCGCCAAAACTATTTTTACCACTCGTTGCTTTTTACGCACCATTATTCGTTTTGTCACTCACCCGTTCCTTCTAAATAATTTAATTCGTTTTCACTAAAACCCGCTGCCTCCCGGGCGCTACGATGCAGTGTGCCTTTTTTGCCCGCAGAAGTCCCCATGTATTCCTCAAAGAGACCCCGAAACGTCGCATCCGGTTCCATGTTTCGCTGCCTGCATAAATAACGAAACCAGCGTGTGCCAATTTCCACATGCCCGATCTCGTCCCGGAGAATAATCTCCAACACTGCCACTGCCGCATGGTCACCGTGATCCGCCAGCTTTTTCATAATACCTGGTGTCACATCCAGACCACGAGCCTCCAGCACTCGTGGCACCAGCGCCATGCGCACCAAAGGATCATGCGCGGTTTTTTGCGCCATTTCCCACAAGCCATTGTGCGCATCAAAATCACCATAATCATAACCCAGCGACTGTAAATGCTCGCACATTAACCGGAAATGGTACGCTTCTTCATCAGCCACCCGCAGCCAGTCGTCATAATAGGCATCCGGCATATCACGAAAACGATACACCGCATCCAGCGCCAGATTGATGGCGTTGAATTCGATGTGCACAATAGCGTGGATCAACGCCGCATGACCTTCCGGAGTATGCAGGCTGCGGCGATGCAGGTTTTTGGGTGCCACCAGGTGGGGACGTTCAGGACGGCCAGGATTACCAACAGGTTCAGGCTCTCCGTTGCGTATCAGCGGAATATTGCCCGCCCGCCACGCCTGAAAAGTGCTGCGAGTTGCCGTGGCCTTTTTATCCGGTATGCACAACAGCAGGCACCGGTTGGCTGACTCAAATAAGTTCATGTGCGGGATACTACGGTTATACCGTCCCGATTGAAAATCCGAAGAACTTGCGTAAGGAATGGAACACAATCACTTTATGTGCCTATGGCGCCCGGATTTAGTTTGCGTTGGTACGCCCTGACTGAACAAAAGTGCAGAAATCGTCGTTCTGTTTCAAGCTTTTGTGAAGGAAGAACGTGCCAACGCGGGCTAAAGCCGGGATGCAAGATGTATAAGTTATTGTGTTCCATTCCTGACCTTTGAAACACTTCCCCGGGAGCCTGTTGGACTCGGGATGGGACTCGGGATGAATTTGTTGCGAAAAAGTCGTGTTGGCTCCCTTTCTCAATCATTTTCGGTAAATTATGTGCAATATTCACATCAATCAACCAGGAATTGCGGCCCTCGATTTTTCATTTCTGTCAGTCAACATGTTAAAATGGAGAGGTATAAAAACTGTTTTTCAACAAAAAAGCCTTTGGGCTACAGAGGCTGTCAGGCGCCTTGTTTTTTGACGTTTTTAATAAAAATCAGCCGAACACCATTACTGCAAAAAAACAATGAAGCACAGCAGTCACCCGCAGGAAATTAAAAGGAACAACGCCATGCGATGCATTAAAAAAATCTGCTGTGTGACCACAAAATTACACCCTGTTGCATTAGCAACCATCATACTGGCACTGGTTCTGAGTGGCTGTAGCCAGGCCACCAGCCCGGATAACATTTCAGTTTCCAAAGATGCCGTCTCTGCACCCCTTCCCGAAGCATTAATGGCATTGGCAGTGGATGAAACCAACCTGATCGTCGAAGTGATCGTCAATGACGCGGCACCCCAAGCCTGCACCAATCTCTCGGTCAACAAGATGAACGGGACATTCTCATGCCGCATCACCTTACCCGCTGGCACATATACCCTTGTATTAAGGTATTCAGTGATTGATGCTACCTATGGAACCATGCAGGTCGCCACAACCTCAGGTATTGAGGTGAATATTGTCGCTGGACAAACGACATCCGCCGACTTTACTGCGACCACCCTCACTCACGATGATAATGATAACGACGGGATCAGTAATCTGGATGAGCTGGATGAAGGGAGCAATCCCACCACCCCAAGCTATTACGTGGGCGGCACGGTTAACGGGTTATCCGACAATAGTGCCGTTATACAGCTTAACGGGAGCAATAACCTGAGCTTGACCGGTAACAACAGTTTTAATTTCATACCCGCTACGGATGATAATGAAACCTACACCGTCACTGTCCTGACTCATCCTGACAGCCCGGAACAAACCTGTAGTGTGAACAATGGCAGTGGTACTGTCAGTGGTGAAACTGTCACTGACATCACCATCACCTGTGTAACCGCAGCACCCTACACCATCGGAGGGACCATCACCGGACTTGTCGGCGACGGACTGGTGTTGCAAAACAACGGGGGTGACAATCTGATGATGAGTGCCAATGACGACTTTACCTTCGCTGCCGCACTGACCGATGGCAGTGCTTATGCGGTCACTGTTCTCACTCAACCCGACAGCCCCAATCAAACCTGTACGGTGGACAATGACAAAGGCACCGTCAGTGGCTCGATTGTCACCAATGTGACCATCAGCTGTGAAACTGTAACCTACACCATCGGTGGAACTGTCACCGGGCTTGCTGGAGGAGAACTGGTGTTGCAAAACAATGGCGGTGATGACCTGGTGATTAGCGCTGACGACAACTTTACCTTCGCCACCGCACTGACCGATGACAGCGCCTATGTGGTCACCGTTCTGACCCCTCCCACCAAACCCAATCAACGCTGCACCATTGAAAATGGTGAGGGTTTATTGAATGGGGAGGATGCAAATGTGACAGTGAACTGTCAACTGCTGCTTTTCGTCAGAGCCAATGATGGCCAGGTCGGCGAAGAGCTTTTTGCCACCGATGGCACTGCGGCCGGTACATCCCTGGTCAAAGACATTAATACCAACACTAACGCTGATCCACGTAATTTTGTTGTGGTAAACGGCGTAAGCTATTTTGTGGCGACGGACGGCATCACTGGCCGTGAGTTATGGAAAACCAATGGCACTACCGCTGGCACAGTGATGGTGAAAGACATCTGGCCAGGGTCATCCGGCGCTTCCCCCTACAGCCTCACGGCCGTGAACAACACGCTCTACTTCCGTGCTGATGACGGTATCAATGGTACAGAGCTGTGGAAAAGCGATGGCACCGACGCTGGTACCGTGCTGGTAAAAGACATCCAGCCGGGATCATCCGGCGCTTCCCCCGGCAACCTCACAACCGTGGGCAGCACGCTCTACTTTAATGCCTCTGACGGTACCAACGGTAGAGAACTGTGGAAGAGCGATGGCACTGCCGCTGGCACAGTGATGGTGAAAGACATCCGGCCGGGATCATCCGGTGCCTTCCTCGACAACCTCACGGCCATGGGTAGCACACTCTACTTTAGTGCCACTGACGGTACCAATGGTTGGGAACTGTGGAAAAGCGATGG
>JAADIL010000144.1:1740-10554 GCA_013151355.1 Gammaproteobacteria bacterium | reverse complement strand
CTCTGCGTCTCTGCGACCTCTGCGTTAAATACTCGGTGGTTTTTTAAAAGTAGCGTGTTGTTAGCGCTTAATTCACAGTAAACCTGTTAGGTAAACAAATCATGGATAAAAAATTGCTCGATATTTTGGTGTGTCCCCTTTGCAAAGGGCCATTGGTTTATTTAAAAGACGCAAAAGAACTGGTGTGCAAGGCGGACCGGCTGGCGTATCCCGTTCGTGATGATATTCCGGTGATGCTCGAAGAAGAAGCGCGCGCACTGGCTGCTGACGAGGAAATTGCGTGAAGTTCAGTGTCATTATTCCTGCGCGTTATGCGGCAACCCGTCTGCCGGGAAAACCGTTGCTTGATATCGCAGGCAAGCCGATGATTCAACATGTCTATGAGCGGGCAATGGAAAGTGGTGCAGCGCAGGTGGTTATTGCCACGGACAACGCACAAATTGAAGCCGCTGCGCAGCAATTTGGTGCCGAGACCTGTTTGACCTCGGTGACGCATCAATCCGGTACCGATCGTATTGCAGAAGTGGCGGAAAAACTGACATTTGCCGATGAACACATTGTGGTGAACCTGCAAGGCGATGAACCACTCATGCCCTCGGCGGTGATTCAGCAGGTGGCGCTTGCTGCTTGTACCGCAGCGAGCATGGCCACCGTCTGCACCCAAATTACCACCACGGCTGAATTGTTTGATCCGCATGTGGTGAAAGTAGTGAAAGACCAGCAGGGCATGGCGCTTTATTTCAGTCGCGCCAGTATTCCCTGGGACCGGGAAGCCTTTGCCAATACGGCGGAAATTTTACCCGATCATGGTGAGCACTTTCGGCACATTGGCCTTTACGCCTATCGTGCGGGTTTTTTGCGTGAGTACAGCCAGTGGTCACCATGTCCGCTGGAGAAAACGGAATCCCTGGAGCAGCTGCGTGCATTGTGGCACGGGCATCGTATTCATGTTGCCGAGGCGGTTGAAATACCGCTCGCCGGGGTGGATACCAAAAAGGATCTCGATGTGGTGCGTGCTGTCCTGGGTGTGTCCGCAGCTAATCTTTGAGTGCTATTGTTGTGAAAAAACATGAACCACGAAAGACACGAAAATAAAACAGAGAGTCTTGTTTTTGCTTTTCGTGTCTTTCGTGGCTAAGGGACTGCACGCAACAAGATCCCGATCTTGCATCTCATCTTCAGCCCGTCTTTGCCCGTTCTTCAATCACAAAAACTCGAAATAGAACGACTATTCCTGCACTTTTGTTCAGTTCAATCAGAACGAACACCAACAGTAGGCGCTTTAGGCGAATACAGACTAAATATGAGCGCCAGATCGGGATGTTATTACGTGCACGCCCTTTAATTCACATTCAAAGTCCAGTATGGGTTCCCACGGAGGACCGTGGGAACCAGAAAGATAGATGCCAGGTTCATACTGACCGTTCAGTTGGCCACGGGCATGACATCAATGCTCGGGTCTGCTACAGCGACACCACCGCGACCATTGTAACCGTAATACCACCATGGGTAGGGCTGTGGTGGAAAAACGATGCTTCCCAGTGTTGTTGACAAGTCTTTGGTAGACGCCGCTTTTAAGCCTATGTCCGAGACGGTATAAAGATAAACGTTTTCAGTATCGGTCATCACCACTGAACGCCGTGGTGCCGCCCACCGGACGTACCATCCGTTGCCGCAATCCTCTGTATAAGGATAAACCAGTGGCGAATCATCCTCACGGCAATAATAATCAAAAGCCAGATCTGAATGATCGACTCTGCCTAACTCTTTAAAGCCGGATGCTACCGTGATTTCGTAAGCTGCAACGCCACTGAAATATTCTTTGGAATAATTGGGCGAAATTTGCAGGGGAATGGCCAACAAATTTGCCGGTTTGTAAAAGGTAAATGCTTTGTGGTCATATTCAGCAGCACTCCACGACCAGTTTTGCGGCGCATCCGGTGTAAATTTATGGATCACCTTTGGTTCGCTCATATCGCTAACATCTACCAGTTGTAGTTGCATGCCATTACCGACACCAATGCCACCTTCGCCACCTGCACGGCCAATTGTCACAAGATGGTTGTCATCATAGGGATGCATGTAACTACTGAAGCCCGGGATAGTGAGTTCGCCTGTCAGTACAGGGGAGGTCGGGTTGCTCAGGTCAAAGGCGAATAAAGGGTCAACGTTCCGAAACGTGACAACAAAACCGCGTTCACCCATAAAACGTGCGCTTCGAATATTTTCATTGGGTGCAAAATTACGGACTTCGCCTGCGATGTTGAGCTGGCCATTGCCATCGTCTTCCAGTATGGATAAATGATTCGTCTGTACGCGTTGCCAGTCGGGAGTACCGCTGTCGTCGTCAATACGTAAAAAATCATCTTGAGTGGTCGCTATGCGTAACATGTTTTTACCATCATAGTCGTACTCACTCAGGCTGAACTGGTTGTTGATGTACCCGTCCACACGACCTGTTGCTACGTAATTTGGCGCATCTTTTGAAATGGCAAATTTATAGATCGCTGACTGAGAGGTTGGACGTTCATCGTTGGGAAGTATCCACCACCAGTTTCGACTGTTTTCAACAAGATAGAGATTGTTTTTGCTGGCATAGACAATGTGACTATTGTTAATAATGCCGGTTGCTGCCAGATTGGAGCCGTCAGTGTCTATGCTGGTGATAATCTGCAACCCAAGGCTCATGTTGACTTCAGGATGGCTGATGTTATTGCAGGCAAGATACGGAACAGGTTCGGATGTATCATCCGTTATGCGTTTGGCATCCGGCAAATAACTTGCGGGATCAGTGGCGCTGATAATCTTTTCAATTTGTTCACCGAGATTTTTTTGTGCCTGTATCACATCGGGATTATTGTCGATTTCGTCATTGGGTGTGTCGCATTTAGCGGTGTTTACCGTATCGATAAATGTTTTTTGCAATTCGATAAACTCGGGGTCTGCATACAACAGCGAGTCAGTCTGTAAATAATGACTGGATACCAGGTGCAAACGGTTTTCAATCCGGCGTCCTTCCCGGAAATTGCCGCGCATTTGAATTTGGTCAATAACTTCAGGTTTGTCCGGAGTGGAAACATCATAAAAAATAGCTGTGGTGTAATCATCACGAGGTCCTGGATAAATCACAGCAAGACTTTCATCCGATGCTGAGGGTGTATCGGTAATGTAAAAAGGTTCATCGTGCCGGGCCAGGATAGTCACCCGTTGATTTTCTTTATCAAGGAAGAGGTTTAAACCGCGTACGCCCAGATCTATTTTGGCCAGTATGCTCAAGTCGTGAGGAGGGAATCCCTTTGCAATAATAAAGTGCCGACCACTAAGAATGTACATATTGCCTTGTCGGTCTGTTTTTACAATATCGCCCTCATTGACGCCTGCTACCTGATTGGTGGTATCAGAAACATCGTCGGGCGTGTTTGGGGGGCTACTGGATGCGTCACCGGACAAGCTGGCTTCATCAGCAATGCCAGTAACGACAGGCTCAGGTCTACCACCACCACCTCCTCCTTCTCCTGAAGGGCAATTGTAATAGTTGTAGCGTGGGGTTGATGCATAACGTTTGATCAATGACGTGGATATGTAATTCTTTAATTCACCGCAATCATTAACCTGTCGCAAGCGCAGAGAAGCTAACGGAACGCGTTGTATTGCATTTTCCGAAACAGGTTCCGGATTGGCAGGGTCGGAATTATCGTTCGAACAGGCGGATATCAGTAACATCAGAATGAGCAATCCCGGCCATTTTTGCCATGCCATAAAATGTGTATTTTTTTTGAGCAGCATGCTGTTTCCCTCGTTAAATATAATAATTAGTTGTTCAACATGGCTATGGTGGTTATGTGTTTTTTTAAGCCGTTGAAAAGCACGTGACGGATTGATAATGCGAGTGTTTACAAATCATTCTCCCGGTCTGGGCCATACAATATTTTCCGTAAATGCATGGTAATGAACGCTCGCTCCCCCCAAAAAAGTTTCATTTAATTTTTTGATATTGGGTTGTTGAACCTGGATTCCGCAGTTGACCGCTGAGAGGGTTATTAACATGTTGATGAGTATATGTTTCAGGAACGCACACCTGCCGGGTGAGTCGCTACGGGTATATACCGGTTCAATTGCGGATTCCAGGTTGAAAGAGAGGTGACAGGAGAAGGCATGGCAAGTGCGTCGTATTCACGTTACTGATGTGGTTTCCCTGTTGCTCGCGAGGACGGGTATGAAAAAAGACCTTGATGTGATGCATGTTGTTTTGGTCGTGCCATAATCAGTCCAGGCGTATCTTGTAGATAACTCGCCAATAATCGCGAATAAGGTGCTGTAGATACATTAACTCGCCAATAATAACGATTTGATTTATTGGCTGGCATGGGTTATATATCGTCAAATATTGCGATAAATATCCATTTAATGAGCCAACTCGTCAAAGGTGGCGAATATGAAAATTTCCAGACTGCTTGCCGATGGCGCCATTCTCACCGAATTTGGTGGGCGCATTGCGCGTCGTCGGCTTGAATTGCAACTGACGCAAGCCAGCCTCGCTGAACAGGCGGGTGTCGCCAAGCGCACGGTGGAACGCATTGAGGCCGGTGCTTCAGCGCAGATGTCCAGCTTGATCCGTATTTTTCGGGTGTTGGAACTGTTGCCGAATCTGGAATTGATGTTGCCCGATACTCAACCGGGCCCTATGGCGTTACTCCGGCAAAAAGGCAAAGTACGGCAGCGTGCATCTGGTCAGCGGCAGGCAAATCGTGTTGAAGAATCGAAGCCATGGTCCTGGGATGATGACACATGAGCCGTGTCACCGAGGTCCGGTTGTGGGGGCGCAGCATTGGTGCGATATCGCTGACTGAAGGTGATGAGGTTGCGACCTTTGAATATGATCCCGCTTTTATTGGCAGCGGCATTGAAATTGCGCCGCTGATGATGCCGCTGGCCAGCCGTGTCTACCGTTTTCCCGAATTGTCCCGGCAAACATTTCACGGCCTGCCGGGTTTGTTGGCGGATTCCCTGCCGGACAAGTTTGGCAATGTGCTGATCAATGCCTGGCTGGCCACCCAGGGTCGGCAGCCGGATTCGTTTAATGCGCTGGAACGCCTGTGTTATACGGGGGAGCGGGGCATGGGTGCGCTGGAGTTCACCCCCGTTATCGGTCCGCAGGCCTGGCAGGCAAACCGGATACAAATAGACACGCTGGTTGAACTGGCATCGCAGGTGCTCGGTCACCGCAATGATCTGCGTGCCTCCTTTGCGGATGCCAGGAAAGAGCAGGCTCTGGCAGATATCCTGCGTGTAGGCACCTCGGCCGGTGGTGCCCGGGCCAAGGCGGTGATTGCCTGGAATCCGTCCAGCAACGAAGTGCGTTCCGGGCAGGTTCCGGCGGACGAAGGTTTTGAATACTGGCTGCTGAAATTTGACGGTGTTACGGGTAATCGGGACAAAGAGCTGGAAGACCCACAAGGTTTCGGCGTTATCGAATACGCCTATTATCTGATGGCAAAAGACTGTGGCATTGACATCAGTGAATGCCGCCTGTTTGAGGAACATGGTCGCCAGCATTTTATGACACGGCGGTTTGATCGTCTGGCCAGTGGTGAAAAACGGCACATGCAATCACTGTGTGCGCTGGCGCATTTTGATTTCAACCTGGCAGGTGCCTACAGCTACGAACAGGCGTTGCTGGTGATTCGTCAGTTGGGCTTACCCATGCAGGCCATTGAAGAACAGTTCCGGCGCATGGTGTTTAACATTGTTGCCCGTAATCAGGACGATCATGTGAAAAATATTGCTTTCCTGATGGACAAGTCCGGCAACTGGTCGTTGTCACCGGCCTTTGATATTACGTTCAGTTTTAATCCCTCTGGCAGCTGGACGGCGAGCCATCAAATGACACTCAACGGCAAGCGCGATAATTTTATCCTTGACGATTTCAAAGCTTGCGCAAAAATGGCAGTGATGAAACGTGGGCGTGCCGAGGCTATTATTCAGGACGTGCAACAGGTTGTATCAAACTGGCAGGCTTATGCCGAAAGTGCTGATGTGCCGCCAGCGTGGCAAATGCAAATCCAGCACACTCTCCGATTAAAAAAATTCTTCTGAAAAATGTTGTCCGGGATATTATGATGTTTGGTCAGTGGTAATTTTCCGGATTAAAAAAAATCCTGTTATGGGTGATAGTAGGGCAGGTTAATAACAATATACGAAATGACCAATTTTTAGTCATCTTTTAAACGCTGTTTCTGAGCATTGTCCATACACGGGAGGTTTACACATGTTTGATTGTAAATACAAGTTGTTATTGATTGTTGTAATACAATTATTATTTGTTCCATCCGTGTTTTCCGGTAGTTCTTACACGCTTTTTGAATCCGGACAGGTGCGCCCTTTGGCAATGTCACCAGATGGCAAAAAACTGTTTGCATTAAATACGCCGGACAATCGTCTGGAAATATTTGACATTAAAGAAAACGGTGCACTGAAACATAATGACTCCATTCTGGTGGGTATGGAACCCGTTGCACTTGCCGTACGCAATAACGGCGAAGTTTGGGTGGTTAACAGCATTTCTGACAGCGTCAGTATTGTTAATGTTGGTTACGGTTACGGTGCCGGGCAGGTTATTAAAACCTTGCTGGTGGGTGACGAGCCCATGGATATTGTTTTTGCCGGAGAGTATAATGACCGTGCCTTTATTACGACCGCCCATCGTGGTCAGAATTCACCGGTTGACCCGGCGTTAACCACACCGGGAGCGGGTCGTGCTGATGTCTGGGTTTTTGATGCAAACGACGTAGATCAGGATACAAGCCTGGGTGGTACTCCGTTGACCATCATTACCCTGTTTACGGATTCACCTCGTGCATTAACGGTTTCTGCTGATGGCAGCAGGGTTTATGCTGCCGGTTTTAAAACAGGCAACAAAACGACGACCATTGCAGAAACGGTAGTGACCGACAATGGTGGTGTTCCGCTGGCCAGCCTGAATGTAGACACTGATGGTAATGGTGTACCTGAAGCACACATGACCGATATCAAGGGCAACATACAGCCGTTAACCGGTTTGATTGTTCAGCACAATGGCGAAAACTGGGTGGATGAAGCTGACAGGGTTTGGGATCACCTGGTTAACTTTAACCTGCCTGATAAAGATGTGTTTGTGATTGATGCCAATGCCGATATGCCTGTAGAAATCGACGCTATTTCTGGTGTGGGCACCGTCATTTTTAACATGATCAGCAATCCGGTGAGTGGCAAGGTTTATGTGACAAATACTGAAGCATTAAACCTGAAGCGTTTTACCGGCCCTGCTGGTACGTTGCCTGCGACGGCAGATGCACCAGCAGTTGATTATACAACCCTCAATGGACATTTTGCCGAAAGCCGGATTACCGTGCTGGACGATGGCAATGTGATCCCCGTGCATTTAAACAAACATATTGATTACAACGTGTGTTGTAATGATTTGCCCAATAATGAAAATGACAGGTCGCTGGCACAACCCATGGACATGGCCATAAGCAGTGATGGCAAAACACTGTATGTTGCTGCATTTGGCTCAGGAAAGGTGGGTGTGTTTGATACGGCCAAACTGGAAAATAATACGTTTGTTCCTGATCTTGCCAATCACATTCAATTAAGTGGGGGTGGCCCTGCCGGTCTTGTGCTGAATGAGAAAAATTATCTTCTGTATGTGTTAACACGTTTTGACAATGCTGTTTCTGTCATTGATATCAACACCAATACAGAGATTTCGCATATAAAGATGTACAATCCGGAACCTGCATATATCGTTAAAGGCCGTCAGTATCACTACGATGCATCATTGACCTCCAGTCGTGGTGACAGCTCCTGTGCGTTGTGTCATGTCTTTGGTGACATGGATCAACTGGCCTGGTCTCTGGGTGACCCGGGCGCTAATGCGGTACTAAACCCAAGTGCCGCAGATTATCCCGGTGGCCCCAGTGACCTGGCTATTAACCATGAAGATTTTGGCCTGCCCATCAGTCCACATTTTGCACCCGTTAAAGGACCAATGATGACACAGAGCATGCGCGGCATGGCCAACCACGGCGCGATGCACTGGCGTGGTGATCAGACGGGCGGCAATCTGGAAGCCGATGGCTCCCTGGAAGATAACGTACAGCCAGACATGGGCATTTATAACGAACGCCTGGCTTTCTCCAAATTCAACAATACGTTTGTGGTGCTCCAGGGGCGCAGTACTCCGTTATCCACAGAAGACATGAATGAGTTTACGGACTTCGCGCTGGAACTGATGTATCCGGCAAACCCGATTCGTCTCCTCGATGATTCTTTGACACCTGCTCAACAGGAGGGTAAAGATTTCTTTTTTGATTCCACCAAAGCGGTAGATACCACATTTAACTGTAGTGGTTGCCATGTGGTTGATCGTGATTTCAATAAAGACATGACCAACAAACCGGGTGTTTTTGGTACCGATGGCAGAAATACCTTTGCCTTTATTCAGCAATTTCTGAAAATTCCTCATTTGCGTAATATATATAACAAGGTAGGCATGTTTGGCATGCCGAACAGCCGCAAGTATCTGGCGGATGATCCCTTTACCGGAATGGACCCTGCCTGGGATCCAAATGTACCGGAAGATTTCCAGAAAATCGCCAATCATCTTTTCTTTGGAAATGACAACGTGCACACGGGTGATCAAATCAAGGGCTTTGGTTATACGCAAGATGGTAGTACTGATACCGTATTCCGTTTTCACAACACCAATGGCTTCCTGCCGCGTGCGCCGGGTACGGTAAGTCCACTGGACCCGGGTAATGGTGATGCACTACC
>JAADIL010000144.1:0-1640 GCA_013151355.1 Gammaproteobacteria bacterium | reverse complement strand
GAAGAGAATGGTGACATAGTTGGCCCGCGTATTGACCTGATGATTGCAAGAGCCAATCTTGGTGAGTGTGACCTGATTGCGATAAAGAAAAATCAGGGTTTTCTTTATCAGGGTGATGGTACTTTTGCACAGGATGCTGTGTACAAAGGCGCAATCACCGATGCTGCCTTGCGTGAAAAGGCCAGGTATTACGATAATATTACCTATACCTGCGCGCCCCCGGGATCCGGTATGCGCATCGCGCTGGATCGTGATGAAGACGGCGCGCTGAATGGCGATGAGCGGCTGGCGGGAACTGATCCGGCCGACCCTGACAGTATTTCTGTTATGAACAAAGTGTTTACCGAATATAAAAGTCTGTTTAATATTTCTGCCTGGTGGACCTTTTATGGTTTGGGTTTATCCTTTACCACATTAAGTCATCCGGAATTTTATAGTCCGCATATGGGTCCTCCCTGGAAGATTCAACCCTGGTAGAAGGCCCGCATAAAATAATACATTGCTCGTCGCGTTGTTTAATTTTTTCTGCAACAGGTACGGGAACCAGTTCGTAAGTGTCCCCGAGTTTGGCGATAGCCAGACGGCCAGCGATGAGGTGCGTGTGTGTCTGCTCCGAAATATAAAGGTGTTTTACTACGTTGGCATCGGTAAAATTATAAACCACATCACCACCGCCATCTTCAATCCGGTTGGTTTCTATCAGTTGTTTAATCTGTGCGGTAATGGCCTTGTGACCGGCTTCCGTTTTTTTTGCCTGATTCAGTTGGCGGTCGCGTTCCACTTTTTCAGCATGTGTTTTTTGAGCCAGTAACGTCGCTTCGTCTACCTGGGTCGGCGCACCTTTTTTACTCTTTTGTTTTTTATTTTTATATTGGCTGTGTTTGGCTTGCTTCGCCTTTTTATCATCCACCAGACCGGTTTTTTTCAATTGTTCAAAAAGCGAATTTCCCATTGAGCGATACTCCAAATGTGCAAAATAATCCTGGAATCCCCGGTTGACACGCCCTCCAGGCGGTCAACCGGGGATTCCAGGATAATAACACTGCACTCCTGTTAATTCCTCACCGTTATACCGGATACTGGCACAGGATTTTTCCGTGTCACCGCCGCAGGCACTCGTTCGGCGGCCAAAACTCTGCTCTCCGGCCCGAGTTCGTGCAATACAGCGGCCAGCGTGAAGCCCATTCCTGATCCACTGATCAAAACTCGTGACCGGGGCTGGTCAATAAATCGCCAATATGTCAGCTCGGCCAACGTGCCCCTAAACTATGGACACAGTTATTTGTCAGCCCTTTGATGTTTATGCTCTTTAGGGTATATTAGTGATTAACACTCTTACTATATCCGTAGCGTTTGAGATTCAGGTGTTAAGCCTGTTGCGAGGGGTTTTAATGCCGTCAAGAAAGTATGCAATTAATGCCTGGGTTTCAAACGTTACGAGTGTATATTTCAGGCTAAATATTTCAGGTTAAACAAGAGGTCACCATGATACCCATCACATCAACTGACACTCTGGGAAAAGTTTTGCGGCGATACAGAAAGGATCTCGGGCTGACACAGGCCGAGGCAGGCGAGAAATTTAACCTGTCGCAAAAAACGGTTTCGCAAATTGAGTCTGGACGATCGGGAGTCCAGCTTGG
>JAADIL010000116.1 GCA_013151355.1 Gammaproteobacteria bacterium | reverse complement strand
TTTTTTTCTTGTCACCAATCCTTTTTTTTGCATGGAGTCAATAAATCGACTAATGGTTGATTTTTCAAGCCGTAACTCGGTGGCAAGCTCCTTTGGGGTAATGCCCGGTCTGGATAGCACAACACGAAGCATATATCCATGTGCAGGTGACAAATCAAATGTATCAAAAGCCTCCGCCCACTTTTTATTTACCAGGCGGGCCAAAGCATTGACATTGAAATAGAGGCAGCGATCAAACATATGCTACACAGTAGTGCATTATAGTTGTATGTACAACTTAATTTGTGCTCCCAGGAAATGAAACCGATAAATCAAGCTGTTAAATGTGAATTAAGCGCTAAAAATACCTGTTTTTAAAGAATCACCGAGTATTTAACGCAAAGGTCGCAAAGACGCAGAGGACGCAAAATTTTAGTGTTTTTCTCTGCGTCCTTTGCGTCTCTGCGTATAACTCGCCATTTGTCAGCACCACTACACATCATTTTCCCTGTACTGAAACGCTTGTTCGGAGGTAAGGGACGTGCACGTCCCTAAGTCTCTGGATTCCGGCTAAAAACATGCCGGAATAACGGTATTTTCAACAACTAACAGAACGATTTAGCCCTTAAATAAACAACCCCGCAGCAAGCTGACGGGGTATTAACGTCACACCGGCGAAGGCCGGTGTGTGTCCAGGGGTTTCAACCTCTGGATTTTGGCCTGCGCCAGAATGACGGTATTCGCAGCAAGCTGCGGGGAATTGAACCCATAGAGATTAAACCCAAGGAGATTCACATTTAAGGGTTATTATAGTAACCGGGGACTTGCATTTCTTGGGGGCTATAAAGAAACAAGCTGGACAGATTGCGCGGGATAACGTTTCGTATTAAAAGGCGCGGAAATGGGTATATACCCAATGTCATTAAGTTAAGCCAAACTTCCGGCCTGTTTCAGGTTGGCGGTGAGCTTGCGAATCCCAACATCGTCGATTCCGTTGGGGTTCGCAAGCTCACCACCAACCTACGGTACGCCATTTTTTGTTAACTTAATGACATTGGGTGTATACCCGTTGTATGTAACCTGTTCCGCAACGCCGAAGACGGAAGGATAGACAAGCAAAATGTTCAAGTTATTTCTTTACAGGCCCTTAGCTGGAATCTGCCACTGAGACACCGCTATCATGATGTCGGCATCCGCGTGGGTAAAAAATTTGTCCACCCTGCGTTTGCTTTTTACCAAATTGTTGTTGTTACGTCGCAACAATAATTCTGGTTGCATCAAGGCGTACGGTTGCTGCGGAAAGTGCGGTTTTAATGGCTTCACGCTGGCTTTCAAAAAACTGAATTTCCTCTTCACGTACATTGGGATTGTGGGCTTTTAGTGCCCGTAAACGTTCTATTTCAGTTTCAAGAGTGTTCATTGCTTGTTGACGGGCTTTGGCAATGAGTTGAGGTTTCTTTTCATTAGCCAGCTGTTCTCCGGCTTCAATCATTGCCTTGATTTCACTGGTTTGTGAGCGCACTACATTTTTTGCGGTGTCGGCATCAACGGGGATCAACAGTTGGTTGACGAGTTCATGACGTAATATGTTGCTGATATTTTTCCCATGCTGGTCTGTGACCAGGTGAATGGTGGTTGGGGGCAGGTAGCGTTTTGATTGCAATTCTTTTTGTGCGACAGGTTCCAGTACGTATATACATTCCAGATATATTGTGCCTGCACTTAGCCCGGGGTGTTTGATGGCGATCAGGGAGGTATTGCCGGTTTCACTGCTGAGCACCAGATCCAGGGCTCCTGTAGCGATGGGGTGTTCCCAGGTAATAAACTGCATGTCTTCATTTGACAGGGCAAGGTTTCTGTCAAATGTGACTTTCATGCCGTCACTTTCAAGTCCGGGGTAGTGTGTGTGCATGTGCTCGCCAGGTTTTACGATATAACAATCCGTGCTGTGAATTTCTGTATCGACACCAAAGCAATCAAATACATTGTTAAGATAATTTTCTATATTTGAGTTTGCATCTTCCTTGCGGGCTTTTTCCTGCAAAGTATGGGCAACGGTGGGTAAGCAGGAGTTGTGTTCCAGTAAAATATCGCGGCCTTTGTGCAATTGTTCGTTGAGTGCTGTCGCGAGTTTTTGTGTGGACTGGATTAATGCCTGATGCAGTTCTGTATTTTCAAATGTCGCAAGTGCTGTCAGCAGTTGTTCTTTGTTTTTTGCAAAGACGCTGGCACCTGCGGGGCTGGTATGTTCAAAGGCGGACAGTCCCTGATGATACCAGTCAAACAATACTGTCTGCGGGCTGTGAGTAAAGTAGGGTACATGAATCTGGATAATATCGGTTTGGCCAATGCGGTCTAACCGGCCGATACGCTGTTCCAGCAGGTCGGGATTCAGTGGCAAGTCAAACAACACCAGGTGGTGTGAAAACTGGAAATTCCGGCCTTCGCTACCGATCTCGGAGCAAATCAGGATTTGTCCGCCATTTTCAGTATCGGCGAAATAGGCGGCGGCGCGGTCACGTTCAATAATGCTGAGTTGTTCATGGAATACCGGCACATGCGTACCCGTTTTTGCCTTAATGGCTTGCGCGATGTCGAGCGCCGTTTTTGTATTGGCGGCAATGACCAGAATTTTTTGTGGTTTGAGTGTGTTGAGTGTTTCAATCAGCCATTCCACTCTGGGGTCAAAGGATGTCCAAATCGGGTTATGTGGATTTTGTTGGGCAAGTTGTTCAGGGCAGAGCAGGTTTTTTGCGCTGGACAGGGTTATTTTGGTATTGCTTGCCGCAAAGTCTTTATAGGCATTTGCATATTGTTGAGGCAATGGTAATGGGTAAGCATTTACCTGTCGTGCGGGAAAGCCTTTTACCGTGGCGCGAGTGTTGCGAAATAATACCCGGCCGGTGCCGTGCCGGTCGAGCAGTCTGTCAATAAGCTGTTGTTTGATTTTTTCTGCATTGTCATTTTTTTCAGAAACGAGTGAATCGATTAATAACAAACTTTCGGTTTCTGACAGTGTTGCCCGCAGTGTGTCGAGCGTTTGTGCGGAGAGTTGCTGTGAGCAGTCCTCCGGGTTCAGTAATTCTTCCACCGCTTCGGCCACCGGGCGATAATTGGCTTCTTCCTGCACAAAGGATTCAAAGTCGGGGAAACGATCCGGGTCCAGCAAACGCAAACGCGCAAAGTGGCTTTCTTTACCCAGTTGCTCCGGTGTTGCGGTTAACAGGAGTACACCTTTTGTTTTTTTCGCCAGGGCTTCGATGAGTTGATATTCTTCGCTGCTTTGTGTGGGTGACCATTGCAAATGATGCGCTTCATCTACCACCAGAAAATCCCATTCACCGGCGAGCACTTGCTGGCTGCGTTTATTGTTTTTACATAAAAAATCCAGACTGCATAAAATAAGCTGTTCGGAATAAAAGGGGTTTTCTTTTCCTGTCGAATCACCTTCTTCAATGCCTGCACAACGCTCTTCATCAAACACGCTGAAATGAAGATTAAAACGCCGTAACATTTCCACCAGCCATTGATGCACCAGTGTTTCCGGTACCACAATCAATACACGTCTGGCACGTTCGGTTAATAACTGTTGATGCAGTATCAAACCGGCCTCAATGGTTTTTCCCAGTCCCACTTCGTCAGCCAGCAACACACGTGGCGCATAACGTTTGGCCACTTCATGGGCGATAAACAATTGGTGCGGGATAAGGCTGGTGCGCACACCGGTTAAACCGTACAAGTCGGAGTGTGCCAAACGGTTAGTATGTTGCAGGGTTTGATAGCGCAGCTCAAACCATTTGTTGGTATCAACCTGTGCGGCCAGTAATCGTTCCCGTGGCCGGTTCAGCTGAATACAATGATCCAGCTGACCTTCTGGCCAGACCGTTGTTTCTCCCCCGGATGTTTTTCCACAGTAAAACAACAAACCATCCTCTTCTTCCACCGAGTTGACACGCAGCGTTTCATTTTGCTGGTTTTTAATGGTATCGCCGGGGGCAAACATCACGCGGGTCAGGGGGGCTGTCTGGCGGGCATAGGTACGTTGCTCGCCAGTGGCGGGAAAAAGAATGCTGATGGTGCGGTGTTCTGTGGCGAGCACGATACCCAGCCCCATGTCCAGTTCGGTGTCACTGATCCAGCGTTGTCCGGGGGCGATTTCATGCATGTGCGGGTTCTCTGTAGCGGAATTTCATCATCAAAGGGCGGCGTATGTTAGAGGAATTTTGCCAGTATTTCTATCGAGGTGCACAAAATCAGGAAAAGACCGGAGGCGGCCGAACAGGGCAAAACCGTTGCCAGCGCGGAACTCAAACGGGAAATCGATTCATGATGGTTTGGTTAGCGCCGGGCAGGGCCGATTTACGGTCCATCTGCTCGTTGTGGGCACCGTCATTCCGGTATATTTTCAGCCAGAATCCAGAGGTTTGAACCCGGCTTCCTTCAGGCTGCCCCTCGCGAGTTAGCCCTGGTAGTTAGCATCCACTAGCGATACAATGGTCAAAGGATGGTGACCGTCCTGCAGCGGGTTTTCACCTTGGTAATTCATGTTCATGCTGAGCGCATCCAGCCGATGCCAAAAGCGGCGCGGCTGGTGCGAGCGTTAAGTTTTTTTGTAATGTTCAGGATAAAAGGTAAATTATGATAACAGGATTTGAACTAAGAGAAACTTCTGAAAAAGGAGAGGGTATTTTTGCCACCAAATCATTTAAGGCTGGTGACATAGTAATGGTTGGCGTTATTGAGAAAATGCTCAATGGGAATCACTCACATGCCTCACAGATTGGCAAAAATGAGTATGCTCTTCACGGTGGGCTGATAACCAAGGTTAACCACTCCTGTGGGCCCAATTGTGGTATCAGTGTCAATGCAACAGGTGCCCATGACTATGTCGCAATAAAGGACATCAGTATTGATAAAGAAATAACTTTCGATTATGCGATGCGAAATTATAAAATTGACTATTTTCCGGTGAAGTGCATGTGTGGTTCTATAAGCTGTCGTGGCACGGTAACAGGGTGGCAGGGTTTATCGGACGAAAAAAAGAAAGAGTATGAAGGGTTTGTCGCGCCCTATCTGCTGGAGTTAGATGAGAGCCAATAGAAAACTCAAGGGCACCAAGGGGTCAGATCGCGTTTTCAATAAAATAACTTTTATAGAGATAGGTAATATTCGTATTTTTCCTGTTACTACAATGAAAGTGACTTTTGGCCCCTTCACCTTTGTACATATCGATATTGACCTTTTCAATGGTTGGACATTCCTGAAACCAATAAACTCGACACCCTGTCAGGTAACGCACCATTAGCTACTGGAGATATTATTCTTACAGAAGTATTACAAGGGTTTAGGCGAGAAAAAGACTACAAAATAGCAGGAAAACTGCTCACTTCCGTTCCGATAACGCCGCAAAACAAACAGTGCTTTAAGAACTGTTTGAGTGGATTTGCATTGGCCGCGTGATGCTATAGGCTGATGGACACAAGAACATATTTTTCTCTTGCTTTAAATTATTGCGAACGTAAATATTTTGAACCTTGATATTAATTTAAGCTGCTTCTAAATATATAGCTTTTTCTTTCATTTTTTTTATTCACTTTAATCTCTATGGGTTCAATTCCCCGCAGCTTGCTGCGGGGTTGTTTATTAATCTCTGGAATCCGGGTTCCTATGCCGTCAATTAATTTATCCGGTTAAAATAAAACGAGCACAGCTTTCCTGATGTGCAGAGAGAGGAGAGGCAATATCTGAAATTAAATACTATAAGTAAAGACCTCCTTCTCCCCTCTATGCAATATCAAGCAACGCCCCCTTTGCGACCCCTTTGATGCACCGTGCCAGCAGGCTGGAAAACGTAAAAATCTGTGAGATGGCTGATCTATACCCCTTTTTCTTTTTTTAACCGCAGTCTCGAATAAACACTGGAGGCTATTCGCCTGTCGCTGCCCAAAATGTAAAAGGGGCCGATTCCGCTTATTCTGTTACCTGTGCTGGCCCCTACAGGTAAAGCTCCTCCTCTGTTGTTGCCTCTTTCAAATTACAGACCATTGCGGGATGTCTCTATTTTACGACGGGCCTAATTGGCTATATTGCACGGTTTTCTTCTTTTTGCTCAGACTCACCGTCTCTTCAGAGAGACACTTGTTTTAACCGTCACCAGGGCAGATACGGTAATTATTGAATAACTTATTGAATAATAGAGAAATAAAATATCTGGCACGCCATTTGCTATGTCTTGACGTCGATATCTTGGCTACGGCTTGTTATCAGGACAATATAACCAAACATTCAGGATGATAAATATGAAAACACAATATACATTTACGCTGGTCACACGATCACTTCTTGTGCTCACGAGTTTGGCTGCGCTTGCTTCGTTCATGTTTTTTAAAGATGCTTCTCCCCTCATTAACTGGCTGGTACTTTCAAGCATCATTCCGCTTATTATGGGGATATTGGGTGAAAACCTTGTGCGTGAACTTTTTACCCCTACTATCCAAATACATACGGCAAAAATTGACCTGGGTCACAGGGTGGCAGTCCCCATTGCCGCATGAAACCAAAAAGGGCAGGTCGTGTGTTAATTACTATTGTTACTGTTATAAAGCGACTTGCCCCTTTTTGACTTATCGCAATTAATTTCTACAAGTTTATGTCCGTAAAGTAGAGCATGTGAAAAATAAATTAAATACTAGTAAGTAAAGGCTTCCAGGGTTTCATATTGCTTATTTTTTCTGTGCAATATCAAGCAACGACTATCTTTTTTATAAGATAAGCAAAAGGCAAGACCCTGATGTCATTAAGTTAAGCCAAATTTCCGATTTGTTGCAGGTTGGGGTTCGCAAGCTCACCACCAACCTACGGTACACCGCTTTTTGTTAACTTAGGGACATGCACGCAATAACATCCTGATTTTGTCCAACCGAAGTTTAACCCGCGTTGCTTGAGGTTGGGCAGGTCACTACATACTGTCTAACGTGACCGGCGTTACAAAACCGGGTGGTTTGACCGCAAGCACGGCACAATTGATCTGGTTGAGGATCGTCTCTGCGGTGTTGCCCATGAAGAGTCCGGCCAAACCGGTGCGGGCCACGGTACCCATGACGACAAGATCGGCGTCAATCCGTCTGGCTTGTGCCGGAATTTCCTTGCGCGCATTGCCCTGGCGGAGATAAAGCTGTGGTGACAGATAATCGTAAGCCTCCGCACCGATCCAGTTGCGCAACCTGCCTGTCAGCCGTTCGAGCCGGGCCTGCCGCTCACGCTGCTCACGATTCACATTGGCAGCGATTTGTGCTTCGGACAAGTCGCTGCTGAACACCCTTATTAAACTTTCCGTTATGGGTTTCCAGGCGTGAATCACATGCAGTTCAGCGAAATCGGACAGCACTATCGAGCTCGCCAGCTCCAGGATAAGCCGGTTCAGATCATTTTCCCCGGCATCTTCCTGCCATGAGTCAAAATCAACTGCGGCCATAACTTGGCTGTAACTGGATTTTTCCTCCGGTAACATGATCCACACCGGACACGGACACTTGCGTAACAGGTGCATATCATCGCTGCTGAATAACCGGTCTTGCCAATCCCGGGTTTCAGCGCTTTTAATCACCAGATCACACCCGTTGCGCAGTATCTCCCGGATAATTTCCAGAAACGGCGTGCCGATCAGCACCCTGGCTTGTATGTTAATCCGCTGGCGGTAGGGTTCAATCAGGGAGTCCAGTTCTTGTTTACGTGCATTGACGATTGCCGCCTGCAGGTCTACAAAGACCGGATTGTCTCCCGGCATTCTAATGTCGGCAGTTACGTGCTCGACCACATCGACAATCGTCAGGTTCGCCTGGTTGTTTTCAGTCAGTGTGGCTGCGCGTTCCAGAGCGGGGTTGTGTCCCGCCCCTGGTGTTACCACACAAAGAATATTATTGAATCTCTTCATTTCATTCTCCTCCGTTGGATGGAGGCAAAGAGATACCGAATATCGCGGACACTCTTTGCTCTACCGTTTCGGGTTCTGAGTAAAAATCTTTCCGTTCACCGAACATATGCATTCCATTTTGCACCGGGTTCCGTGCCCAAAGAGCTGGCACCATGCGCCGTAATCAGTTGCGGGTTTTGGTTTCGGCACTGTTCCTGTTTTCCATCATGGCTGCCTGTCGATTACGCCAAACAGATTATCAACAGCCTCCGCAGCCGCATCAGCGTAAGGGAGTAACACCAGGTCAGCACCAGCCTTCTTTAATTGTCGGGCACAAGTGGTGGTATGGGTTGTTACCGCCACGCGCCCTTTGTAACCATGATCACGCAAGCCGTGCAGCAAGGCGAGATTAACGGATC
>JAADIL010000025.1 GCA_013151355.1 Gammaproteobacteria bacterium | reverse complement strand
CGGCCTTGACAATATTTTTGCCTGCACGCAGATGGGTCTTGAGGTTTTCGACTTGCAGCAACATTTCTCTCTTGTTCTCTATCCTTACGGCCATCAAGTCAAACCTGATTTTGCTTTTCGGCAATAAAGAGGATGGTAATAAGGGGGCACAATATTTAATCTCTATGGGTTTAATTCCCCGTCAGCTTGCTGCGGGGCCGTTTATTTTTTCATACGGCATACCGAGCCTTTCTACATTTGATACTCCATTAGCTCTACTGGCGCACCGTTGACTTCGATAAAAGCAACAACAAGCCCTTCATCAGGCGAATTCGGTTCAATGATCACATTTTTACCCAGGATCTCTTTCTCAAGATTCTGTACGACAAACGCCACATGTGGAACGGTTTTAACCAGTTCAGGGTATGGTGCATCATTCCAGTATCGTTGCCATTGGATACCATAAGGATTCTTTTCATGATCTGATACCGTCATTTTTAGATGAGGCAAGTCTATCTCACCTTCAAAACGGCCAGTGACAGGTATTCCAATATGATTGAATTTCATTTCTTGTCTATTCCCATGACGAGATTTTTTTAATTCACATAACGTCGTAAATACCCACTTGCGAATTGATAACGACCAGGTTTCCGCTTTGACTTTTTATCCGGCTGATTTTTTCAGGTTGGGATCAATAGCATCGCGCAATGCCTCACCCATCAGGTTATATGCAAACACAGTAAGAAAAATGGCACCACCGGGAAAGAGTGCCATCCACCAGTTGAAGGTTGATGACTGTACTGCCTGATTCAGCATTTGTCCCCACGAAGGATCATCGACCAGGCCAAGCCCGAGGAAACTGAGTGTTGCTTCAGCCAAAATGGCAGAGGCGACACCAAAGCTCGCCGCCACCAGGATCGGGGCGATACCGTTGGGCAGCATGTGACGAAACAGGATCGAGCGCAACGGTAGTCCGCAGGCAGTCGCTGCCTGTACAAATTCCTGCTGGCGCAGGCGCAAAAATTCGGCACGCACAAAACGTGCGTAGCCGGGCCAGCTGGTGACGCCGATGATTACCATCATCGCGTAGAGGCTGCGATCAAAAAAGGCGACAAAGGTGAGTAACAGAAAGAGTGTCGGTACGGCTTCAAAGATTTCTACCAGTCGCATCCCGATCATATCGACTACGCCGGAAAAAAAACCCATCAAACCGCCAATGACCACGCCAATCAACAGTGCGATACCGGTGGCGATAAAGCCAATACCCAGTGCGATGCGCGAGGCGTGAATCATACGGCTCAATACATCAGAACCATTTTCTTCTGTCCCCAGCCAATGGGTACGTTCTGTGGTTCCGGAGGATTGGAGTGGTGCTTCAAGTCCGGTATCTCCGGCATCACGAATGTAGTCTTTGGGAGAGTAGGGGATCGGTGCATGAATCACCCAGTCGTAGGCGCCTGCCGCCTGTTTGATCCGGTACTGATCATAGACCGTGAGTTGCGGTGGTGAGAGTAGTACAAAAGCGACAATCACCGTGGTCGTACCGATCGCAAACAGCGCGATGACTTTTTGATAGAAACGGACAGAAATAAAAGACAACACGATGACAGTGAAAAAAATTGTCAGCAAGGTGACATCCCCTGTCGTCATATGGCGCAGCATCGGGCTGCTGATGACTGATCCTTCGCTCAGCAGCAGTGGATGGCTGTTGGCGAGAAACGGCGCAAGTACGGCAACAGTCGCGAGCAATGCGATCCAGAAAAAACCAAGGCGTGCACCCCATTGGGTAAAAGCTTCACGCAATACCTGTGCAGCATAGCTGCGATTGGCCGCCTGTTCGCTTTGCTGCTCGTCTGCCAGCAGGCTTTCAGGTGTGACGTCGTTGGCTCTGTTATTCATATGGCTGATTTTTCCATCAGTCGTAACTGACTCGTGGGTCTGCCAGTGCATAACAGAGGTCGGCAATGAGATAGCCCACCAACGTCAGTACACCGCTGATCAGGGTAATCGATAAAACCAGTTCGCGATCACGTCCCTTTACCGCTTCTACGGCAAGTTTGCCCATGCCATCAATACTGAAAATACTCTCAACGATTACCGAGCCACCGAGCAGGCCGGGCAGCAGTGTTGCCGAGACAGTGATCAATGGCAACAGACTGTTACGAAAGACGTGACGCCATAATACGTCTTTCTCACTGACTCCTTTTGCGCGTGCTGTGCGGGCATAATCGGCCAGCAGATTTTCCAGTACGGCGGTACGGGTGAGTTTGGAGAGAAAGGCGAAACCACCATAGGTGAGACAGATGAGTGGCAGGATCAGGTGCCAGGTGCGGTCGAGTAAAAAGCCGCGTACAAATCCTTCTCCCTGAAAGGTAAAAAACAGTGCAGTGCCGATTGCAATGCCGATGCTGCCCATGACGACCAGGCGCAGCGCAAAATAATCGGTATAGGCAATCAGGGCAAACAATGTTGCCAGGGTCAGCGCTAACAGGAAATGGATAGCCGAGACGCCTTCACCAGGCAGCGCATTAGCCATCATTACTCCGGCAAGCAGACCGAGCAGTGTCATCACGGGGATGCGTATCGGCATGGCTGGCAGGCGACTCAGCCACAGCATCAATGTGGCACCGGTACCGATGCCGAGAAACAGCCACAACACATCGGTGAGTGAACCCCAGTGCGGCAGAAAGACCATATCCAGCGCCTCCCGCTGGTTCAGTCCGGCGGTTGGAAACCAGTGCCAGTATTGATCACTGGCGAAAAACCCGATCAGCAATACGCCGGTCAACATCGTCGGCACTGACCACAAACCGAGCATGACAACACTGGAGCCCACATCAAAAGATTGTCCGCGCTGCATCGCGGCACGCACCCCGATCATGATCGAGATGATGTAGATCAATGGTACGGCAATCACATTCAGCAGCAAGGTGATCGGCACCCGTTCTTCGATGAGCTCCATCACTGAACGACCGTAAAGAAAACTCCTGCCCAGGTCGGAGCCCTTAAAAAGGGAGAAGCCGTTAATGTCACCGTTTTCGTCGAAGGTAAAACCGATCGGAGAGACGTTATTCAGCCAGCGCAGATATTGTATTGGTGCGGGTGAGTCGAGACCGTAGAGGCGATTGTAGTAGTCTTCCAGCGCTTTTTTCGCCTGCGGTTCAAGGTTTTGCCCTTCAACCAGACTCTGCGCGCTGATGCCTCCCGGTGCGGCGGCCATCACGCTAAAAACAACAATGGTGATCCCCAACAATGTGGGGATCATCAATAACAGACGCCTCAGGAGATAAATGTGCATCGATGCTAAAGGGTTATTTCACGTTGACGATTTCGCGTGGCCACGATTCAATCGCCATACTTCTGCATACTCAGGGGCACATACCACTCCAGTGGTACAAAACCGTGATTGAGCCCGAGTTTGGTCTGAGCGACATTGTGGATACGTTTGTCGATAAAGGCCATCGTCATACGTCGCATCAGGAAAGTGTAAGGTTGATCTTCAACCATGATCGCCTCGCTGCGCTGCCACAGTGGCATACGCGTGGCTTCGTTAACGGTCGCACGCGCCTCATCGATCAGCTTGTCCAGCTGCGGGTTTTTATTGCCCACAAAATTGTCGCCGCCATTATCGGTCTGACTGCCATGAAACATTTGAAAAATGTCAGTTTCGACGCCACTCGACCAGCCGAGGGTGATTGCATCGAAGTCACGCTTGCCCAGCAGATCGAGCATGACCGACCACTCGGTCGGTTTGGGATGCATCAGAATACCGGCACCCGCATAGAGATCTTTCAGGAACAGCACGATACGTTTGGTATCTTCATTGCCCTGAAAATAGACCAGACCAAATTCAAACGGTATGCCAGCAGCATCTTCCAGAATGCCATCGCCATTGCGATCTTCATAACCGGCCGCTTGCAACAGCGCCTTCGCTTTGTCGGGGTCATAGTTGCGCGGGACTAACGACTTGTCGTGTTGATGACTGCGCGGGTTAAAAGGGCTAATCGCGATTTCGCCATAACCGAGCATGATTTCATCGATAATGCGCTGGCGATCAGTGAGATAGGTCATCGCCTGACGGACACGTTTGTCGGCAAAGCGGGTAGGGGTATCCCCTTTGCGCTGATTCCAGCCGATGTAGCTGTAACCAGCGGTGGGGCTCATGTATTCAAAGTGCTGTGTGCGCGCACTTAATTCGGCATCATCCAGCAGTGTCTTGTATTCGCGCGGACGTGCACCGTAAATATCGATTTCGCCATTACGAAAGGTGGTGAGACGGGCGCTGTCATTTTCAATCACCTTCCACAGCAATCGATCAAAGGCGGGCAGAATTGGCCCCCAATAGCGCGGATTGCGTTCCAGTTCCACCATTCCGAGGTCGGGCGTCCATTCCCTGGGATCTTGCAACCGATAGGGGCCAGAGCCAAGCAACAACCCCTTCGACTGATTGAAAGTCTCCGGCTCTTTCAGGTAGGGCTCATAGAAGTGACGCGCCATGATTGACATGCTGCCCGCCAGTGACAGTGCGTTGAAATAAGGCTCCCTGAATTCGAAGATTGCCGTCTCTTTATCAGGAGCAGTGACACTTTTCATTTTCTCAAAATAGGCGCGCGCGCGCGGTGCAGCAATGGTCTCATTCATCAGGAAATCGAAAGAGAAGACCACGTCATCGCTGGTCAGTGGTTGACCATCGGAGAAGGTCACATCATCACGCAGCCTGAAAGTGAGCGTAAGACCATCCTCACTGATCTGCCATGATTTCGCGATCATGCCGACCCATTCCAGCGTATCGGGATCACGCATCAACAGTGATTCCAGCACATAACCTTGTACAGCGGAAGCATAGACATCGGAAGAAACCAGCGGCGTGATGGTCTTGAGATTCAGAGCAAAGGCCTGTACATGCCAGTCACCTTCACTATAGTCAGGTTTTTCGGTGGCCAGTCGGGCACGGCGGAAAGCAGCAGGCAGATCATTCTCGCTTGCAGGCATTGCAGCCGGGCCTTTGGGATGATTGACAGCATCGTCGGCAATGGCAGTGATGCGGCCACTTTTCACCTGCTGGTTGATCCCCCGTACCAGCGATCGTAATTCTCGCAGGCTCTGTGCCTGTTCCTGCATCACTCGTTCAATTTGCGCCATTTTGCTCCATTGGCGATCCACCATATACATCGTCAACAGGATCATCGTTGCCAGTAGTGCGAGAAAGATGAAGAGTGAAAAGTCCTTGACCGTAAAACGCCGTTCCATTAATTCCGCCTTTTTGCCTGAAAGTCCAATGCATTTGACCTGCCCGGAGCGGGCTTTTGCTTCAATGCAGCGCAAAAGCGCCAAGAATAACGAGCTTCGCTATGTCAGAGCAAGCGGTGCTTAATTCTTTGGTGCATCAATCAGCTTGCAATATTGATTGATATGCCTGTTGTGAATATGCAATTTACAATTTCGCTTCCTGAGTTTTGCTATCGTTCGTTGATCAGCGTGAATCAGTCATGCGCGGTTTTCAGCAGATTGTTGACAGTGTTTGGGGCTGGTGCTAGGTTGATTTCACCGTGATGCCACGGGTGTATATTTTTAATTCAATGACCCAATGAACACGATCCCACTTTTTTTCAAAAAACATTTCAAAACCTCCTTTTTGGCGTTTGCACTTGTGCTGTCAGCCTGCGCCACTGTGCCGCCGGTACAAGAAATGAGCGATGCGCGTCAGGCGCTGGACGCGGCCCGCAAAGCGGGTGCCGAGGTACATGCAGCCGGGGATTTACAGTCGGCTGAAACCTTG
Source organism: Gammaproteobacteria bacterium (assembly GCA_013151355.1). Lineage (GTDB taxonomy): Bacteria > Pseudomonadota > Gammaproteobacteria > SZUA-152 > SZUA-152 > SZUA-152. The sequence continues at coordinate 2,454 of JAADIL010000025.1, read as the reverse complement.
CTGCAAAACGCTGAACAGGCCTTGCAGGATGGAGATTATAAACAGGCGCGCAAAGATGCCGAGGCGGCGCAGTCCCGGGCTGTGGTGGCGCAGGACAAGTCTCTTAACGAATAGCGGTTTTTGACAGTTTGTTGTTTGGCACGAAGGTTTTATTGCACGGTTTTGATGGGAATCCCTGCAATGCGGGCCTGCCATTCGGCGGGCCCTGTTTGATGTACGGAGTTGCCTTGTGTGTCCACGGCCACGGTCACCGGCATGTCTTCCACCACAAATTCATGAATGGCTTCCATGCCCAGCTCCGGGAAGGCGATAACCCGGGAAGAGCGAATGGCTTTGGAGACCAGATAAGCCGCTCCACCGGTGGCAATGAGATATACCGCACCGTGTTTTTTAATGGACTTGATTGCAGTGGGGCCGCGTTCGGCTTTACCCACCATACCGATGAGGCCGGTTTTTTCCAGGATAGTGTCGGTGAATTTGTCCATACGTGTGGCGGTGGTAGGGCCAGCGGGGCCGACGGCTTCGTCACGCACGGCATCGACAGGGCCGACGTAATAAATAAAGCGGCCATTGAGGTCAACACCGTCAGGCAGTGGTTCATTGTTGTCGAGCAAGGTCACCAGATGTTTGTGTGCGGCATCGCGCCCCGTGAGCAGTTTGCCGGAAAGCAGCAGGGTTTCTCCGGGCTGCCATTGCGCAATGTCAGCCCGGGTAACGGTATTGAGATTAACCGGGCGCGCTGTTTCTTTTCCGGTGAGGGCGATTTTTGGCCAGTCTGCCAGTCTGGGGGCTGTCAGCTGTACCGGACCGTTACCGTCTAGCGTGAAATGGATGTGCCGGGTGGCGGCGCAGTTGGGGATCATTGCCACGGGCTTGGAGGCGGCGTGAGTGGGGTAGTCGCTGACCTTGATATCGAGCACGGTGGTCAGCCCACCGAGCCCCTGCGCGCCGATACCCAGTGCATTCACTTTTTCGAACAGTTCCAGACGTAATTTTTCGGTGGTGCTTTGTGCGCCGCGTGTGCGTAATTCCTGAATATTGACGGGGCTCATCATGCCTTCTTTGGCGAGCAGCATGGCTTTTTCCGGGGTACCGCCGATGCCGATGCTGAGGATGCCGGGCGGGCACCACCCGGCACCGAGCCTGGGTACGGTATCCAGCACCCAGTCGACGATGGAGTCGCCGGGATTGAGTACTGTGAATTTGGCCTTGTTTTCCGAACCGCCGCCTTTGGCAGCGACAATGATGTCCAGTTTATCTCCGGGTACCAACTCGGTGTGGATGACAGCAGGTGTGTTATCGCCGGTATTTTTGCGGGCACCGGCCGGGTCGCTGACCACAGAGGCACGTAATGGATTGTCGGCATCAGTGTAAGCACGACGTACACCTTCGTCCACCATTTCCTGTACTGACAATTTGCTTTCCCAGCGCACGCCCATGCCGACTTTGAGAAACACGACGACGATACCGGTGTCTTGACAAATGGGGCGGTGGCCCTCGGCGCAGAGGCGTGAGTTAACCAGAATCTGTGCGATGGCATCCCGGGCGGCGCGGGACTCTTCGTGTTCATAAGCGGTGTTGAGTGCCTGGATAAAATCAGGGGAGTGATAATACGAGATGTACTGACAGGCGTCGGCAATGCTGGTAATAAAATCGGTTTGATGGATGACCGACATGATCTTGTCCTTTTATGATTTGGGTGGCCACCCGCAGGAATAACACAGCAAGGCTGGACGATTGTAGTGCGTACGTGTTTATTCTTTACAATATAAGCCAGTGTGCCTGTTGACACAACGCGGTGTATAACGCAGAATTACGCGCTTCGGGGAGGGGTTCCCGAGTGGCCAAAGGGATCAGACTGTAAATCTGACGGCTCCGCCTTCGGTGGTTCGAATCCACCCCCCTCCACCAATATAGCGAATAGTGATCAGGCGCGAGCGGCTGGTCACCGGGAAAAGAATCGATGGTATGGCGTGTGGATGTGGTTGCCAGTGGACGTTCCTGGGAACTGTTTCCTCGTCACTGAATTTATGCGGGTGTAGTTCAACGGTAGAACTTCAGCCTTCCAAGCTGACTATGTGGGTTCGATTCCCATCACCCGCTCCAGTTGGCAGGCAGATAGCAGTATCAGTAGTTGGCAGGTTCCCCTGGCGGGGCTGCGACAAGCAGGTTCAGAGCGGCTCATGTAGCTCAGGGGTAGAGCACATCCTTGGTAAGGATGAGGTCCCCGGTTCAAATCCGGGCATGAGCTCCAGTTTTGTTTTATGACTGCTTTATCAGGCAGTCAGTTTTTGAAGAGTGTCAGGCAAGTAGACAGTAAACCTTTTTGGCATAACTTAATTTAGAGGAAGAGGGTCGGCCGATGTCCAAGGAAAAATTTGAACGCAATAAACCGCACGTCAACGTAGGTACCATAGGCCACGTTGATCACGGCAAAACCACGCTGACAGCAGC
>JAADIL010000201.1 GCA_013151355.1 Gammaproteobacteria bacterium | reverse complement strand
ATGGCCCCGGTGGGCGCGTATGCAAAAAACAAATCACCCTACGGTGCCTTTGATATGTCGGGTAATGTGTGGGAATGGGTGGCTGACTGGTATGCGCCGTATGAGGGTTCAAACTATGAATCCAAAGCTTTTGGTAAAACCAGTCGGGTAATTCGTGGCGGTGGTGGCGGTGTGAGCGGTGTGGGCCATTATGCGATCAGTTATTTTTTCCGTGGTGCAACACGGCAGTTCGCCGAACCTGAAATGGAAAGCGAGGATGTAGGGTTTCGTTGTGTGAGTGATGCTTAGACCCGGGGTGCAAGATCATGTTCACCCTGTACCTGAACGATACTGTCAGTCTGGTACAAATATTTTCTCGTTCTGATTCACTGGCAGCCAGATGGTGAATGTTGAGCCCTTACCTTTTTCGCTCTCGACACTGATATCTCCTCCCATCATGTGACACATGCGCCGACTGAGGGCGAGTCCGAGGCCGGTTCCTCCATATTTATTGGTTGAGTCAGTGTTGACTTGCCGGAAAGGCTGAAAGAGGTGTGTGATATCTTCTGCCGATATACCAATGCCGGTGTCAGCAATTTGAATGGCGATCCAGGGTTTATCGTTTCGGGTTGATTTATTTGTTGTAATAGTGATAGTGCCATTTTTTGTAAACTTGACGGCATTACTGAACAGGTTCATCAAGGCCTGCTTCAGGCGAGTTGGGTCAATCATGGCATAACCAGGGTTATCATCACAATTGATAATCAGTTCATTGTTATTTTTTTGCAGGCCGGGCCGGAACGTTTCAATAATTTCATCAATCAACGGCACAATTTCCATTTTTTGCAAAACAAATTCCATTTTTCCAGCTTCAATTTTCGACAGGTCGAGCACATCATTAATGAGTGTTAACAAATGATGGCCAGAATCGGAAATATTTTTCAAATCAATTTTTACATTATGGTTTTCTGCAAGTGCAACGTCCTCGATTAATAATTCGCTGTAACCAATAATAGCATTCAGCGGGGTACGAAGCTCATGGCTCATGTTGGCAAGAAATGCGCTTTTTGCTTTATTGGCCGTTTCTGCATTTTCTTTTGCCACGTAAATTTCTTCCTGGGAAAGCTGCCTTTCCAGGGCCAGTCCGACCCAGCTGCCAATCAGGCTGACCAGGTCTTTATCCCTGTCGGTATATGCATGTTTTCGTGGAAACCGGCTGGAAAAATTGACAGTACCGTATTTTTTTCCGTATACCGATATAGTCGTTGCAATGTACGATCCCGGTCGGGAGGATTCATAACAGGGTGAATCGGTGGAGTTAGACGCCATAGTGTCATTTATGGCGATAGTTTCGTCAGATGCAAAAGTGATGCTGCAAAATGTTTTATGCAAGGGCAGCATTGTACCCACGTTTATGTCGCATTCCCTGGGTGCACGTACGTATAAAAAGGTAATACTGTCTTTTTCCTTATCGACACGACAAACTCTGGAAATTTCCAGTTTCAGTAAACGACATCCCAATGCCAGCATTTCATTAATCTGGGCATCAATATCGAGTCCGGCCATGGAGGAGACTTTATAAAGCTCACGAACGCGGTTACCCTGTTCAAGCAAGGCATCTTCAGTTTTACCGGTACGCCGAACAATATAAATGGTGAAGATGCCCAGCAGAATAGCCACGCTGCCAAACAGACCAATGAGCCAGTATATTGTGCGATTACGGCGTGTTATTTCGGCAATTTTATCTTCGATATTTTCACGCTGAACATCAAGAATGCCGGATATCCTTTTTGCAAAAATATCCTGTGCTGGCACCACTTTTTCATGTAATAATTTATTGGCTTTATCCTGTTCTCCATTCAGGATCATTTGTAAAACCTGATTTTGTGCATATTCGCCTTTATCAAACGTTTCACGAAGGTGATCCCAGGCCAGTTTTTCCTTGCCTGTTTTGGGGCGGGATAACACTTTTTCCTGTTCGCTCAAAAAAATATTACCGAGCTCGAGGAAATTTCGTTCCTCTTCTTTCCGGTCGAACGAGTTGTTCATGATGGACAGACGATGCAAGGCAATTGCGCGTTGCAAAGCCGCGTTACGCATAATCGATATTTGCCGGGCTTCCAGCTGGGCGTTGGCGATATCCTCGAAGGTTTTTTCATTATTGAATACATTGATCAGCCAAATGCCCAGCAACACCACAAAGGAAACCAGGATGGCACTGAAGCCCAGAGTAATGATAGCTCTGGAGCGGGTTTTAGCGGAATAAAGATCCATGTTGTACCTGGCCCGGCTTTGCCGGGGTTGCCTTTGTCCAGTGTTCGTGGTCTAACCCGGGTTTAAAAATCGGGTCTAACAAAACGGCGGTGCATTTTCATTACGTTACGGCCCATGAAAATGCCAGGTGTTTGACACCAGCAAGGCAATCGGCAGTGTGCCGTAAACCTTTAGTTCGTGAAGGGTGTGGGGTGACTACAGGCGGAAAGTACTGGCTGGGCGCAGGTACGCCCAGCCAGCGTGTTGTCAGGCCTTGTCCTGTAACTGAAGAATGATGGCTTCATTTTCCAGGGTGATTTCCTTACTGGCGACAATGGTGCGTAGCAGGCGGTGCATGATCTTGCCGGAGCGGGTTTTGGGCAGATTGTCAGAAAAACGTATGTCATCAGGCTTGGCACTGGAGTCGATTTGTTTGACAACCCGGTCACGCAGCCCGGCGGTCAGTGCTTCATCAATACCATCCGTCGGGCGTTCACCACACAGCACTACAAAGGCGAAAATACTTTCACCTTTACACGTCATGAGGACGACCGACCACGGCGACTCACCAGTGCAGACTCGACTTCCAGGGTGCCGAGCATGGTGGCCGGAAACGCCAGGCACGTCATCAATGTGGCCCATAATCCAGTGTGAGCCGGTGATGGGGTTCGCAAGCTCGCCGCGCAACCTGCGCTATACCGCGTTTGTTAACTTAATGACATTGGTGCGCGTCCCTGATTATTTTCACGCGGGTTTTCTTTCATCTTTTTGCTTAACATACCTTGACCAGTTTGAGTTCTCCTTTGAAATCAGAGACTCTATTCGAGTAACCAGCATTTCAAATTTATCATTCCCGGAATATGGCGTGGAATTCGTAATATACAGATATTTTTCATGTTTAAGCGTTTCTGCGCTGGTACGATACTGAATCCAGTTTTCCTGGAATTTGTAAAGGCCTCCGGCGGCGGCTGCCATAGCGATAGCAACACCAAGAATACCGATTATCCACTCTGAATATGCGATAGAGCCTGATAAACCTGACAGAAGAGGTATCAAACTCGCGCAAACAATTTCGATCATTCTAAGTCGTTTACACCATTTTTGGTTAAACTGACTTTTATGATCATACCAATTAATTTGGTTTTCTAATCTGTCGGTTAAATACTCTTCTTCTTTCATAATTCGGGCGACTTGTCTGTTGTGTTTTTTTATCTGAGTGGGCATTGCCTACCCTGCAAAATACAGGATTATCCAATTTTGTTGCCATACGTTGAAAACAGGGCGATTTAGTACTTAATTCACATAAAGTGTATTGACTTGTGCCTGTCCCTCGTCGGACTTTCCTTGCCTTCAGTTTACTACCGCCCTGGCATTGATAAAATATTCTGCGGGCTGGTTTGCTGAATTTCTTCTGCTGCTTCTGGCAGTTCCACCGGAGTAATCATAACTACCAGCCCCATAAACGGGTGATCCAGATAATGAATCTTTCTGGAGCGCATACGGCGTGATTCTTTGAGCTGGAAGCCGCGCACAGCCTGCCAGGATTCCAGTCGATATGCCGGGCCTTGTGGCTCGATCAGTGTGGGCCAGGGGCGGTCGTACCAGAGATCCAGATCCGAAACAGGAATAGCTGAATGCTGGATGACGGGTTGTCGATAAAGCAGGTTTGCCGCGAAATGCAGGTAGCGCTCAACGCTCAGGGTCACAGTGCCGACGAAGTGGGGATTGGGCGGGCCAATGTTAATGCCTGTTTCGACCGATGCAGGGGGGCTGTCCCTTCGCGTGATTTTTTCGTTTGTCGCGACAGATAATGGATCACTCATACCTTCCATGAAAAAAATCGGCTGTGCCTGCTGTCGGCTATAGGTCGGTTGCTGCCAGGCGATATGCAACAGGGTAGTGAAGCGGGATGAGCGCTGGATTTTTTTTGCTTCATCAGTAAGTTGCAAGGCATCATTGCCGAGAATTTGATAGGCGGGTTGCAGTTCGGGTGCATTTTTAGAAGAGCTGATGCCAGCATTGACCGGCGGGTTGTCTTCAGTGGTGTCAGCTTCTTGCGGCAAATGCAGTTCCAGCAGGGTGTCGGGCAGGATCAAGCCTTCGATATCCGGCCATTGTTCGGCGTCCAGCGGGTCGCCATTTTCCTGGGTGAAAAGTATCAGTTCCACCTGAAACCAGCGGGCATCCTCCAGTGACAGGGGGGCGGGTTTTGTCCCGGCGGTGGCCAGCGTCGGCAATAACGTTGCCAGCAAAAAAAGCATCAGCGTGAGAGAAAATGCACAGGCATGATACGCCGGTCGGCAGAAGTTCTTGTTATGATGGCTGTTTATCAACGTCACTCAAATCACCCTGTAAAGAGTATAAGGACAGCATTATGCCTGCACGACCTGTTTTACGCATCGGTCATCCACTATTGTTGCAAGTGGCTCAGGCCGTTGCGGAGTTTAACACGCCAGAGCTGGATGCGCTGGTGGCGGATATGCTGGATACCATGACCGCAGTTGATGGTGCCGGGCTGGCTGCCACGCAAATCGGCGTATTGCAACGGGTGGTCATTTTTGGTTCTAAAAACAACCCGCGCTATCCTGATCGGCCTCCCGTGGAACTCACTGTGCTGGTGAATCCCGAGATTCAGCCATTGGGGAATGAGACCGGAAGTGACTGGGAAGGTTGCCTCAGCGTGCCGGACATGCGTGGCTGGGTACCGCGCTATCAACGCATTATTTATCGGGGCTTTGATCCACAGGGTCAGCCTGTTGAACGCGAAGTCGAAGGTTTTCACGCCCGCGTAGTGCAACACGAGGTTGACCATCTCGATGGTATTCTTTACCCGCAGCGTATTGAAGACATGACAAAGTTTGGTTTTGAAAAAGAATTATTTAAAGAGTCTCCAGAAGACTCTTTAAAAGGAACCCCTGAAGTGGAAAGCTCCTGTTGACTGATTCAAAAATGAATATCCCCGCTGACATTTATGCACAGGCTGAAGGCCTGCGCGAGAAAATCAACCAGCACAACTACCACTACTACGTGTTGGATGCCCCGGAAGTGCCGGATGCAGAATACGACCGCCTGTTCTGCGAACTGCAAGCCCTTGAAGAAAAATACCCGGCACTGGTGAGTAGCGATTCACCGACACAACGTGTCGGAGCCCAACCTCTTGCGGCGTTTGATGAAGTACAACATGTCGTGCCGATGCTGTCACTGGCTAACGCCTTTGATGACGACGACGTACTGGCCTTTGCGCGTCGCGTGAACGAAAAACTCGACTGTGAAGACACCGTGTTTACCGCTGAACCCAAACTCGATGGACTGGCTGTCAGCCTGCTGTACGAAAACGGTGTACTGATACGTGCCGCCACTCGTGGTGATGGTATGACCGGTGAAGATGTCACACAAAATGTGCGTACCATCAAATCGATTCCCTTACATTTACGGGGTGATGATTACCCGCGTCTGCTCGAAGTGCGCGGCGAAGTGTACATGCCCAAAGCGGGTTTCGAGGCACTGAATGAGCGCCAGCGCGCTGCCGATGAAAAACCTTTTGCCAATCCACGTAACGCAGCGGCGGGTTCACTGCGGCAGCTGGATGCACGCATCACCGCCACCCGGCCACTGGCGATGTTTTGTTACAGTGTGGGACAAGTGGAAGGCGTCAAAAATGGTAAGGGATTACCGGATAGCCACGGAGCTATCCTGCATCGCCTGAACGACTGGGGGCTGCGTATCTGCCCGGAAACAAAAACCGTGCAAGGCATCAATGCCTGCCTGGATTTTTATCGACACATTGCCGAGCAGCGCGACAAACTGCCTTACGACATTGACGGTGTAGTGTACAAAGTGGATGACCTCGCTCAACAGCAAATACTGGGCTTTGTCTCGCGTGCACCGCGCTGGGCCATTGCGCATAAATTTCCGGCACAGGAAGCCATCACCCGCTTGCTGGATATTGACGTGCAAGTAGGGCGTACAGGTGCATTAACCCCCGTGGCCCGGCTGGAGCCCGTGAACGTGGGCGGCGTCACCGTCACCAACGCCACCCTGCACAATCAGGATGAAATCGACCGCATGGATTTACGCATTGGCGATACCGTCGTCATTTATCGCGCCGGTGACGTGATACCCAAAGTGGCCAGTGTCGTATTATCCCAACGCCCCCCGAATACCCAACGATTTAACATGCCAGACCAGTGTCCGGAGTGTGGCTCCGATGTGGAGCGTGAAGAAGGCGAAGCCATTTTACGCTGCTCCGGCGGCCTGTTTTGCCCGGCACAACGCAAAGAAGCCATCAAACACTTCGCCTCACGACGCGCCATGGACATCGAAGGGCTGGGCGACAAACTGGTAGAACAACTGGTGGATGCCGGATTGGTGCAAACCCCGGCTGACCTGTTTCAACTAAAACCGGAAACCATCGCCGCCCTGGAGCGCATGGCCGAAAAATCTGCCCAAAATCTGCTGAAAGCCCTGGACAAAAGCAAATCCACAACGCTCGCACGCTTCCTGTTTGCTCTGGGGATTCGTGAAACGGGAGAAACCACCGCGCAAAATCTCGCGAAACACTACAGAACGTTAGACGCAATAATGCAAGCTGACGAAGAAGACTTGCAGACCGTACCGGATGTCGGTCCCATTGTTGCCGTGCATGTCGTGACGTTTTTTAAACAGGCACATAACCGGGAAGTGATTGAACAATTACAGGCACAGGGTGTGCAGTGGCCGGTGATCGAAGCCGTGGAAACAGACACCCTGCCGCTGGCGGGAAAAACCATCGTACTCACCGGCACCCTGAACAGCCTGGGACGCAGTGAAGCCAAAGAAAAACTACAGGCACTGGGAGCCAAAGTAGTGGGCAGTGTCTCGAAAAAAACCGACCTGGTCATTGCCGGAGAAGCCGCAGGCTCAAAACGGGAAAAGGCAGAAACACTGGGGATCAGCATTCTGGATGAAGCAGGACTGCTGGAATTACTGGAAAACAACGAGTCAGGAAAAGTATTGCCAAAAGTGTTGCCATAAGACGACGCAACAAAATGCTGAAATAAAGTGTACAGACTAACAATGGCCGTGTATTTTTGTCGGACATGCATTTTTCCAGAGTGAATAGAACAACAAACGGGGGAATAACAAAATGAGCCAACAACCAGACTGTGAAGCAATTGTCGATTCATCACTGGGACAGGAGCTGGAAAAGGATGAATGCCAGATACTGACAGGCGTAATGAAAGTACGCCCACTGGCGGATGGTGAAGTGTTGGTGAAAGAGGGCGACGACGACAACACACTGTTTATACTGACAAAGGGAAAACTCATTGTCAGCAGTAAAATCGATGGAAAAAATGTTCCTGTTTACACCATGAAAGTAGGTGAATGCGCAGGCACCCGTGCCTTTGTGGATCTGGCGCCACGCCGGGCAACCCTGACGGCTGAAGGGAGTTCA
>JAADIL010000086.1 GCA_013151355.1 Gammaproteobacteria bacterium | reverse complement strand
GCACGGTGTGACTCTGATGGATGTTGATGACCGTTGAGCTGCATCGTAGTAACGTAAAAACCAGGCGCTCAAATTTCCGGCATTTGTATCGTTTGAATCAGGAAATCAATCACAAAACTGGTTCCAACATTGATATTCTCAGGAACGTGCACGTTCCTTAACTCCCAACATGAGTAGCTCTGGTCACTATCCTCATGCCCGGAGGGGCACTCCGCAATATGCCGGGATCAAGATCACCACTTTAATGTGAATTAAGCGCTAAAAACACGCTACTTTTTTAAAAAATCACCGGGTATTTAACGCAGAGGTCACAGAGGCATAGGGTTTTTAGTGTTTTTCTCTGCGGCCTCTGCGCCTCTGTGACCTCTGCGTTCATAACACGCTGTTTGTTAGTACCACTCAACATCATCTCCCCCTGCACCGGAATACTTGTTCGGAGACAAGGCTTTGGATTCCGGCTAAAAACAGGCGGAATGACGGTGTTTTCAGTATAAAAGCGCTACCGGAGTGATTTAGCGCTTAATTCACATTTTAGGGAATTTTGAATTAACCCGGAAATACCGCCGCAGAATCAAACACCGGCCCGTCCACACAAACACGTTTCATGGCCGGGCCATTTGCTGTTTGCACTTCCACAGTACAACCGGCGCAACCACCCACGGCGCAGGCCATAAATTCTTCCAGCGACACCTGACAAGGCAGACGATATTCCCGTGCCAGCTGCGCGACAGCTTCCAGCATGGGATGCGGCCCGCAGGCAAATACAGCCACTTCCTTGCGTTGCTCTTCTGACAAGGCATCCAGCCAGCCACGTGCAAGATCGGTGACGTAACCGTCAAAACAACCGGGATAACCCTGCTGGCTGGCAAGACGTGACGCAATACCCCAGTCGTCCATCAGCGGCATGGCGGCAATCACTTCGCCGGGTATGCCGGGCACCATGATTTTCGATGGCTGACTTTTAAAAGGGAACGGTACTTCCGAGCCCATGATCACAAAGGGCTGATACGCGCCTTTTATTTCCCGCAGGGCGTCAGCTAAAAACACCATGGGTGGCATACCAACACCGCCGCCGATGAGTAACGGCCGCGAATGTTTCATCTGTGATACAAACGGTTTGCCAATGGGCCCCATCACCGAAAGCCGGTCACCTGTTTTGCGTTGGGCCAGCAGGCGAGTACCATCACCCAGCACCTTGAACAAAATATCAACCCAACCTGATTTGGCATTGACACGCATCAACGACAACGGTCGGCGCATGGGCAGGGCCGGGTCACACTGAATATGTGCAAACTGACCGGGCAAAGCGTGCACTGCCATTTCCGGTGCATACAGACGCAAAATAACCTGATCGCCTGCATGTTCCTGGCGTTCAAGAATTTTGGCGTTTTCAACAAAGATTGTGTCGCGGTGTTGCTGGCTCATAATGGTTACTTTCTTGAATCATAGATAAAGTTGATGTGCCCGGCCAATAACGTATGTGTCACCCGGCCCTTGAATTCCCAGCCAAGAAAGGGCGAATTATGTCCCTGGCTGGCCATGCCTTCCGCAGTGAGTTCCCAGTACTGCTCAGGATCAAAAATACACACATCAGCACAGTCACCAATGGCGAGGCTGCTGCTCGCACCGATAATTTGCGCCGGATGGCAGGTAAGGCAGGCAATGGCTTCGGACAAACCGAGCACATTTTCATCCACCAGACGTAAAGTCAGCGGCAACAGGGTTTCCAGCGTGCTGATGCCCGGTGCGCTGGACGGAAACGGCGCAAGCTTGGCGTTCGTATCGTGAGGCTGATGGTCGGAACAAATGGCGCTGATGGTGCCATGTTTTACTGCTGCACGCAGGCCATCGCGGTCCCGCTGAGTGCGCAAAGGTGGGCGCACATGACACTGGCTGTCAAAATAACCAATGTCCATTTCCGTCAAAAACAACTGGTGCGCAGCCACATCCGCCGTAACAGGCAAACCATCATGTTGTGCACGGGCAATCATTTTTACTGCGCGTTCGCTGGATAGTTGGCAGAAGTGAGCACGCACACTCGTCTGTTCGACAAGTTGTAATTCACGCGCCACGGCTATGCTTTCCGCAATCCCCGGAATGCCTGGCAACCCGAGGCGCACACTCACCGCACCTTCGTGCGCACAGCCACCATCGGCCAGTGACGGATCTTCGGCATGTAAAAATACCGGTAAATTCTGGCTCGATGCGTATTCCATAGCACGACGCATCACCTGGGTACTGTTCACCGCCGTATGCGCATTGCTCACCCCTACACAACCAGCGGCCTTGAGCGCACCCATTTCTGCCAGTTGTTTACCCTCCAGATTTTGTGTCAGCGCACCCAGCGACAACACCCGGGCAAAACCGGCCTGCATTGAGCGATGCCGAATCAGATCCACCACTGCCGGGGTATCCGCCACCGGATCGGTATCCGGGGGACACACTAATGTAGTTATGCCCGATTTTGCGGCGGCGCGTGTTTCACTGGCGATGGTGGCTTTGTATTCCTGGCCCGGTTCACGTAAACAGGCACGCAGGTCCACCAGTCCGGGGCAAACAATCTGTCCGTTTACATCAATGCTTTGTCCTGCGTCAAAACCTGCGGGCGCATCACCCAGCGCAATAACTTTACCTGCGGCAATGTGCACATTGGTGATTTGATCCAGTCCGTTTGCCGGATCAATGAGGCGACCACCCAGAATGGAAATTTTCATTGGGCCGCTCCTTCATTTTCTTCTGTGTCGACAGGCGGACGCCCCAGCACCATGGACATTACCGCCATGCGCACGGCAATGCCGTTGCTGACCTGTTCGAGGATCACTGAACGTGGGCCGTCGGCGACTTCGGAGTCAATCTCCACACCACGGTTAATGGGCCCGGGGTGCATGACCATCACATCGGTTTTGGCCACGACCAGTTTTTCTTCCGTCAGCCCATAGTCCTGAAAATATTCCTGTTCGCTGGGTAACAGGGCACCCTGCATGCGTTCTTTTTGCAGGCGCAGCATGATTACCACATCTGCGTCGCGCAAACCTTCTTTCATGTCGTGATATACATGCACTCCCAGCCCTTCCACTTGAGCAGGAATCAGCGTCTGCGGCGCAACCACACGCAGATCAGAAATACCCAGCGTGGTGAGCGCGTGAATCTGCGAACGGGCCACCCGCGAATGCATGATGTCACCAACGATAGCCACGGTAAGCGGTGCGAATTCACCCTTGTGGCGACGAATGGTAAACATGTCCAGCAGCGCCTGTGTGGGATGCGCATGTCGCCCGTCACCAGCATTGATGACGCTGATATGCGGTGCTACATGTTGCGCAATCAGGTGCGCAGCACCACTGTCGCCATGACGCACTACAAACATGTCACACTGCATGGCTTCCAGATTTTGCAGCATGTCCAGCAGGCTTTCGCCTTTCACCGTAGCCGAAGTATTGATGTTGATTTTCAGCACATCGGCAGACAGACGTTTTGCCGCCAGCTCAAAAGTGGTCAATGTACGGGTGCTGGCCTCAAAAAACAGATTCACCACTGTCTTGCCGCGCAGCAGGGGCACCTTGCGTACTTGCGCATTGCGCGCCTGTTGATCACCGACGTTGATGAACGACTCGGCGGTATCAAGGATGTCCACAATCTGCTGACGCTTGAGGCCTTCGATGGTCAAAAGATGGCGCAGACGCCCCTGTTCATCCAGTTGCAGATTGCGGCGCCTCATGGCGTTTCCACCACTTCCAGTTGCAATGGCTCGGGCCCGGTAAGTTTGATGTGTTCGTGCTCACCTAACCGGATATGTTTACCCACCACATCGGCCTGAATGGGCAATTCACGCCCGCTGCGCTCGCCCAGCACAACCAGGGTAACTGTCGCCGGTCGACCGTAATCAAAAATTTCGTTGAGCGCGGCGCGAATGGTGCGGCCGGTGTGCAGGATATCGTCCACCAGAATAATATGTGCGTCGTCCACCGAGGTGGGCAGCTGCGAGGGTTTGACTTGCGGGTTCATACCGATGCGCGAAAAATCATCGCGATAGAATGAGATATCCAGTTGTGCCAGCGGCTGTTTGATATCGAGCACCTGATGCAGGCGCTCTGCCACCCATACACCGCCAGTGTGAATGCCGATCATCAGCGCATCTTCAATAGCACCATCAGCACCATCGTTACTAAATTTGTGGCGCAGTTCTTCGGCCATTTGTGTGATGAGTTGTTGCATTGCCTGCCTTTTTTATTCTTGCGGCCGTTTATGATGATGCCTGTGACATTAACCAGGATTCCAGAATGATTTTTGCCGCTACCTTGTCGATATCAGCGGCCTGCACCTTGCGTGATCGACTGTTGAGTTCTCGTTCCGCATCCAGCGAAGACAACCGCTCGTCCATAAAATGGACAGGCAGATTGTACCGCCCGTGCAACTGATTCCCAAATCGCTGCGCCCGGTAACTCAGGTCGTGAAAGCTGCCGTCCATGTTCAGTGGCAAACCCACCACCACCTCGTCCGGCTGCCATTGTCCGACAAGTTTGCTGATGGCATCCCAGTCCGGTTTGCCGTCATTGGCGCGCACGGTGACCAGCGCCGAGGCGGTGCCGGTAAGTTCCTGCCCCACGGCCACACCGATACGTTTCAGGCCATAATCAAATCCCAACAGGGTACGGGTTTTTACGCTGTCTTTATTTTTAGCCATCACGTTGCTCACGCGTGACCCACTTCACCGGTCAGTCGATGAATATCAATGCCGATCAATGCAGCAGCAGCCTCCCAGCGGTTTTCCACCTCGGTCTCGAATAACAATTTGCTGTCCGCCGGACAATTCAGCCAGGCATTGTCACGAATCTCTTCTTCCAGCTGACCCGCGCCCCAACCGGCAAAACCCAGTGCCACCAGACTTTGTTCCGGGCCGTGTCCCTCGGCCATGGCAGCGATGATATCGTTTGACGTTGTGAGAAAAATATTCTCGGTCACCGGCAGGGTCGCCTCCCACTGGCTACCCGACTGATGCAAAACAAAACCCCGACCCACATCTACCGGGCCTCCTCGAAACACCGGCTTTTTTGCCAACGCCGTTTTTGGCGCCTTGTGTTCCATTTGTTCGATCAACTCACCCACAGTCAGGTCCACCGGCTGATTAATAACGATGGCCATGGCGCCATGCTGATTGTGTTCACAAATATAGGCGACGCTGTGAAAGAAATTGGGGTCCAGCAATGTTGGCATTGCTATGAGGAACTGATTTTTCAGATAACCGGATTCGGCCATGTGCGTAGTATGGCGCCAGGTAACGACAGTCACAAGCTTTTGTTGTGGATTGAAAATAACCTTGCAAAAATATTTATTTTGCTGAAAACCGTTCACCCGCCTCAAACACCCAGGTACGGGTAATAACCAGCTCGTCCACCTCTTTGCGAATGTCTTCTGAAAATCGCGCAAAGGGCGCAGCCAGACGCACAATACGCACTGCGCCATCGTCGAGAATTTTATGCCCCGATGACTGGCGAATCTTGATGGAGTTGATGCTGCCATCCTTGTTGAGAGTCACCGACATGATCAGGCTGCCGGAGAGCTTGTTACGCCGCGCCTCGTCGGGAAAGTTGATCCGGCCGATGCGTTCCACCTTGGCACGCCAGGCTTCTTCGTAACTGGCATATTTATATTCTTTGGTGCGTGCAGAAATATATTTGCGTTTGGGACGGTGGGCAAATACCCGTTGAGTCTGATCAATTTCGGCAGACAAACGGGCAATTTCCTTGCTGCGCGAGAGCAATTGCGCGGCGGTGAAGTGTTGCTCCTGCTCTGGCATATTGAGGCCTGCTGCAACTTTACGGTCGGAATTGGCGGTGGTGAGTAATTCCTGCTGTTGTTGCCCGGACTGGGTGGCGATTTTTGTTTCTGGCACAAATTCCCGTACTTCGCCGGTCTCGCCCGTGGGCACCACAGGCACCTCCTGTGTGGATGGTCGTACTTTTTCTTCCGTATCGCCACCACCTTCCTGATTGGCCTGGGCAAGAAAATCGGCGTCTTCAATCTCTTTGTCAGCACGACTTTGCACCAGGGTAACCTCCAGTCCGGGCAACTTTTGCGGCGGCTGGACGCGATCTTCACCACTGAAACTGATACCGAGGATGATCAGACTGTGCAGCACAATGGCAAAAAAGATGGTCAACCCGAGGCGATCCCCGGTGCTTATTTTGGGGTGCATGGGCGGGCGGACGGGCGCGCGCGTTTGTGTTGCCTGGGCAGTAGCCATGATTACGGGGTCGGGTATCGTTACGTTAAATCGATTATACCGGATTGCCACCAGGCGGTGCGTTATTCAATCGTGTCAGCACGGTGCGGGTCAACAGCCCGCTGACAATTCCCAATACGGCAGCCAGAGTCATTAACAGTGGATACAGAGTCAACAACCCGGAATGTGGTATAAAAACCGTGTAGGCTACCCAGAATTGTCCACTCATGTGTGCCAGCGCAGCGGCCACCCCATAGCCTGATGGCCCCACGGCCCAGCCCGGCAGAGCACGGGATACGGCAAATAACAGACCCAACACAACGATACTGGCCAGGGCTCCGGCAGCCGACAGAAAAAATGTCGGCAACAAAAAAGTGCCTATCAAAACGCTGCCTACCAGCACTCGCAACAACGATACCCAGGCCGCCATTTGCCAGCCATAGCGACACAGCACTACCAGCGTCACCACGTTGGCCAGCCCCGGCTTGATGCCAGGCAAGGGGCTGGGCAAGGCGCTTTCGGCGATATGGATAGTGATCGCCAGCGCGGCAAAACCGGCGATGAGATAGTCATCGCGGGCAGTTTGAATAGTGCGACTCATGGTTTCACGCTGTTAAAAGTTGATGGTATCAAAACGCGGATCACTGGCAAGAATTTGCAGGCTGACTTTATTGGGCAAACAAATCGCCACTTCGCCACCCTGGTTGAGCCAGCCGGTGTGCACACAAAGTTTGTTGGGACAGGGGGAGTCCACAAAACGCACCTGACCATCACGCACCTGAATGTAACTGTGGCCCAGTGGCCCCGGCACATCGAGATCCTGATTCTGAAACAGGTCAAGCCGTGCCCAGCGTTTACCATTCACCAGCACCACCGCTTCGGCACCGTGGCCGTCGGCCTGCCAGAATACCATGTACAGGCCAACCAGCAGGATCGCCGCCAGCAGCCATACCACAGCATCACCCCGACTGAGTTTTACCCGGCTCACCTACTTTAATGCCGCGCTGATACGAATCTCAAGACTTGCCTGTCCATCGCTGCCCCGTTCGTTATTGTCTGAGGCTTCAAAATAAATGCGCTCGCGGATGCCCGGTGTCAGCTGCACCCGACCGTCTTCATCCACCAGCATCACCCCGGTGACTCCCATGGCGCGCGCCACCGGCAACCAGTCCTTTTCATCCGGGCCAGCCACAAACAACGCCGTGGCCGCCGCATCAGCGAGATCCGCCCGTCGGGCAAATACTGTCACCGAACTCAGCCCCTGGGCAGGATAACCACTGCGCGGATCAATAATATGGTCGTAACGCTTGCCTTGCCAGTCGAAATACCGCTCGTAGTCACCGGAAGTAAACACACTCTCGTCACCTTCTACTTCTACCGAAGCCAGAATGCCTGCCTCCCGTGGATGGCGAATGCCCACCCGCCAGGGGCGATTACCATGACGACCAATAGCGCGCAAATCACCACCGGCATTCACCACCGCGTTGTTGATGCCCAA
>JAADIL010000032.1:1915-3041 GCA_013151355.1 Gammaproteobacteria bacterium | reverse complement strand
CTGGAGTCCACATTCAGCTCGGCAAAGGACATGGCCAATGTCATATTTCCGGTCATATCGCGCATTATGCCTTTGCGCTTTGAGTTCAATACCGCAGAGCATATAAAAAGCGTTACTTCCCCTGTGCTTGTTGTGCATAGTACGGAGGACGATATCATCCCGTTCCGGTTAGGAGAGAAGGTATACCAGGCAGCTGGCCAGCCGAAATCCCTGGTGAAAATACGCGGTGACCATAATTCCGGATTTCTCCTGAGCCAGCCAGCTTATGAACAGGCGCTTGGGAAGTTTCTTTCAACGTACCCATAGTGATTGAGACTCAGGCATTAATTGCACGTTTTCGGTCCAGATTTGGTTCGCCACAATGCTGCAGGATATGTTCACGAGCAGCATCTCGCAGTGTCAAAGCAGTAGCCCAGGAATCCTTTTTCTCTTTTTCGGTGAATGCGTGAGTATGTATGGGCTTGCCTATAACAATATGAATCACACCACGATTGGGGCGAGTGGTATTCGCACGAAGTATCGAGCGAGTGCCGCGAATAGCCACGGGTACGATGGGCAATCCAACTTCTACGGCGGTTAAAAATGCGCCCAGACGAAATGATGAAAGCCCCGGTGTGCGGGTAAACGTTCCTTCGGGGAAGAAAAAGAGGGACCGGTTTTTATTCACTGCCTGAGCGATACGCTGGATGTCTTCAACACTTTTTTTAACATCAAAGCGCTCCACAAACTCCGTTTGAATACTGCGCAAGAATGTACCTGCGATAAACTGTTTATCCAGTTCTACTTTAGCCACAAATGAAAAAGGGTGTTTTATGGCCGCAATGAAGAAAGGACCATCCAGATAACTGGCGTGATTTGCAACATACACACAAGGTTGGTTTAATTTGAGAAGGTTCTCATAACCCTCTACCCGTAACGGGCAGCCAGTTAACAGGGTAAGAATACGCGTTGCGTATTGCATTTCTGTCCAGCGCCAGGAGCGAACGGGTGAAATCACCACAAGCAACCAGGTAATGGGAGCCAGCAGCCAAAATACTGCCTGGGCATAATGGGACCAGAGTCGGGATATCAATAAACGCCGCAAACGTCGAGCTTGTGGCATTACCCCGGTGATCAATAAACGTGA
>JAADIL010000032.1:0-1817 GCA_013151355.1 Gammaproteobacteria bacterium | reverse complement strand
AGCGAAAACAACATCGTCGGCAGGGCCACCGATAAGTTCCACGCTGATTTCATTGATACGTTTACGTAACTGTTCCAATGCCGCTTTATCTTTTTTTCTTGTTTCTGCCAATACGATTAACCGTTCGGTACCTGTTTTGGGGTTGCTTGTGCCAAACACGGCAACACGGCCTTTGCGAATTTCCGGGACATTACCTACGGCTTCTTCCAGTTCATGTGGGTATAAATTTCTACCGGCACGGATAATGATGTCTTTGGTGCGTCCGGTAACGTATAGATCACCATCTCTGATATAGGCAGCAAGGTCACCAGTATCCAGCCAATCCCCATCAAAAAGTTTTTCCGTGGCTTCGTGATTACGTAAATATCCACTGGTTGCCGAAGGGCCACAAAATTGTAGCCGGCCTTCCTGGTGATCCGGCAATTCATTACTCTGAGAATCAGCTATACGGATCTCATGACCGGAAAGGGGTTGCCCACAAGCGACAAAACGTAATGCATTGCTATCATTTTCTTCTGCAGGAATTGCTTTACCACTCAACATAAAGGGTTGGCGTTGCGTTGAATGTTATCGATCAGCACACCTTGATCCAATGGAGGGAATGCCAGGCCAACACTGTTTTCGGCCAGTCCATAAACAGGCATCATGGCATTTGGGTGAAACCCGTATGGGCGAAAGCGTTGCGGGAATTGTATGACAGTTTCAGGGCTTACGGCCTCGGCACCGTTAAACGCGGCACGCCAGGAACTGAGATCGATGCCTTCCAGATCGCTGTCTTCCAAACGATGCAAACACAACTCATAAGCAAAGTTGGGGGCAGCGGACAGCGTGCCTTGATAACGGTGTATCGCCTGTAACCAACGTTGCGGCCGGGCAAGAAAGGCCAATGGAGACATCACGACAAACAGTGCGGCGTAATACAGGCTTCCCAGCCAGGCACCAATGAGCCCCATATCGTGATACAGGGGGAGCCAGCTTACAAACACATCATTGGGATTGGCACCCACTCGCTCACCCATGGCGCGAATATTCGCCAGCAGGTTGGCATGTGTAAGCACCACACCTTTGGGGCTACCGGTACTGCCGGAGGTATATTGCAGAAAGGCGGTATCTTGTGGAGAGATTGCCGGTTTTTCGTATCGGCTACCGGTATTCATTAACTCATCAACGGTAATGATCTGATGCAACGTATCAAGTTGTGATTTTAATAAACGCGCCACCGGTTTAGCCTCGCGGTAATCATACTCACAGCCCGGCAATTGCCTAAAATGGCCGCATGGCGTCGCAAATGGTCTTCCAGTTGATTTGGGCGCATGGGTGGATAGATGGGAGCGGGAATCGCCCCTGCGAGCAAAATGCCGAAAAAGGCGTAAAAGTATTCCTCACTGGTGGGCAGCATTATGGCCACCGTTTGCCCCGGTTCTACCCCTGATGTTTGTAAACCCGATGCTAAATTCCGGGCACTGTCTAACAACATCTGATAGCTCAAAGACTGGCCATCATTATAGTCACTGTGAAATTGAATATGTGGACGTTCCGAATGGGTTTGCACATGCTTGCACATGCCACTCCAGTACATCAACCAATGTTTGCGCCTGGACCGGCAGTATGATGTCGTTAACGGATTTTTGTGGGGTGATAATAACGGGCTTATTGGGTGTTTTTTGATTGCTTGCCCTGGTGAGTTCACGCAGGAGGTCACGTGGGGATTCTGCCTCAGCAAATATTCTCTCCGGTAATACCAAACCAAAATGGCGTTCAATACGGGCTAACAGCTCAACGCGTGCCAGGCTATCCAGGCCGAGATCCTTTTCAAG
>JAADIL010000261.1 GCA_013151355.1 Gammaproteobacteria bacterium | reverse complement strand
AATTTGAAGCACTGGGCATGATTACCTATTTCAACGAGATGCTGGCCTATACCAAAACAGAAGGGGGTGGCAATAATTCAGCCCTGACAAAGTTAGCACTCAAGGTCGTGGGCAAGGCGGGCAAAGCAGGCAAGCTCGTTTCCAAAGTCGGCAAAAAAGGCCTGAAAGCCAAAAAGAAACTGGGCGGGAAAGGCAGTGCCCAAATGGCAAACGTTATCGAAGATGCCGCCAAAGCGCTGGATGACTATAAAAAGTCTTTACTGGACGTGGCATTCAGTGCTGAGTCAGGCTCCCAGTCTTACGCCACGACGACGGCTTTATTTAAAACCCCGGATAATCCTGGTGCCGGTGATGGTGCCGCTGCCGCTGCCTGGAAAGCGATCATTCAACTACAACGACTCGTTGGCAAACCCCTGCCCAGCAGCAAGATTTTCTGGAATCTTTATATGGGACCCCTTTATCTTGCGCATGATTATATGCGTGAAGAAACATCCTGCTACCTGCAAGACAAATGGCAAAATGACGTACTGGCGAGCATAGAAGGTGTCACCAAAAACAAGCTTGGCAATACGCTGATCGGTGAACAGGGACTGGTATGGAAGTATGTAGAAGGTGATGGCGACCCGTTTCTTGAGAACCCTCCCCAAAAGGGCTATCTGGCTGAAGACCTGAGCGGCAAACGCATTCGCTGGGCACCAGGATTTATGGACTTTATCAATAAAGCGGCCGCCGGGCGATATATCGTGGGTAGCGAATTTTCAGTCAAGCTTAACGCGTTGCCTACCGGGGTAAATCAGGATGCCAACATATCGCCCTATGCTACCTTTTTAACATTGCACTGCGCCGATGGTGTACAGGAACTGGCTAACTACAACTATCCGGGCTCCACCGAGTTCAAGTGGTCACTGGACACTTGCGGTGATACCACCCTGCAAATCGAACTGGGGCATGTCACCCTGCGCAAACAATACCCGGGCCCCAAAGGATTCAGCAAGTTCCTGGATGATTTCAGGGACGGGCGTCGCATTTTTACCGCTGAAGAATTTCCAGGTCAGGTAAAACAGTTAAAAAATGAAGGTGTGCTCGCCGTGGATGTGAACTACGAGATTTTTGGCCAGGGACCCGTTATTCAGATGCTGGATGCCGTGCCCATGCAGGCACCTCCGCGCGCCACTTATTGCTGGTAACGGACAACGATCATGGCAAACCCGTCACAACAAAACATTGAACGCGTTAACCTTGTCTACCGCTCCGGTGACAAGAAAACCGGCATGGATGTCGAACTGCCTTTTCGTATACTGGTTCCTGGTGACTTCACCCAGTCCGGGGCTTCTGAAATTTTTGACGGACAAACACCGGTTTCCGTTACCGCAGACAATATCAATGACGTGATGAAAGGCCTTGGCATTGAGCTGATCATCGACGTTCCTGATTGTTTAATGGATGACGAATCATCTGCTCACTTAACCATCACATTGCCCGTTACAGCGATCAGCGATTTCAGCCCGGCAATCATCGTTGGCAACGTTCCCTTTTTGGCAAAACTGGCGACATTGAGAAAACAGTTATTGTCGATACTGGAAGGTGAGCGGGAAAATGAAACAGCCATCGCACCTGACACCCTGCTGAAAAGTGACAAGGACATTGCAGCCTTTGTGCAACGCTACGCACTGGATGATTCGCTCAGTCAGTCCTCCCTGAGTATTCTGGTCACCGAAATTGATGAACGTCTCAGCCGTCAAATGGATGCGATTCTTCACCACAAAGCATTTGAAACACTGGAGTCCTCCTGGCGGGCCCTGGATTTTTTGCTCGGCAAAATTCCCGCCGGGGAAAACTGTACGGTTGAAATTCTGAATATCAGCAAACAGGCCCTGCTGGAAAATTTTGAAGATGTACCTGAAATCACCCAGTCAGCGCTTTACCACATTATTTACAGTTCCGAATTCGGCCAGTTCGGTGGTCGTCCCTTTAGTGTCATGATCGGAAATTATGACTTTGGTCCGGGCGCACCGGATATTCGCCTGCTGCAACAAATCGCCGCAGTAAGCAGCATCTCCCATGCGCCCTTTATCGCGGCCGCTTCCCCCGAATTTTTTGATATTGACACTTTTTCCGGACTGACCCGGATTCGTGATCCGGGAGCCATCTACGAACAACCCCGCTTTGCCAAATGGTGTTCATTTCGGGAATCAGAAGATGCGCGTTACATCGGACTGACCCTGCCCGGTTTTTTACTGCGTGCACCCTGGGAATCAGATGTTGACGGCGCATTCAATTATCAGGAACGCTACCCCAAAAACCAGGTCGGCGGTCTGTGGGGAAATTGTGCGTTTGCGTTCGCAACACGACTGCTCGACAGTTTTTCCCAATACCGGTGGTGCCTGAATATCAGTGGCGCGGAAGATGGAAAAGTCGCGGACTTGCACATGAGCAGTACGACAAATAACCATCGTGCAACAATACCCACCCGTGTATTAATCTCTGACCGACGTGAATCCGAACTCGTTAAATACGGATTTATTCCACTCAGCGTGCGCAAAGGTAGCAATACGGCCGCCTTTTACTCTGCCCAGTCGGTACAAGCTGCCAAAGTATTTGCGGACACAGAAGAAGGCCGGGCTGCCACCCTCAATCATTTGCTGGGTGCGCAATTTCCCTATCTGTTTATCGTTTCCCGGTTGTCACATTATTTAAAAATGATGCAGCGGGAAAATATTGGCAGCTGGAAAACCCGACTCGATATCGACAAAGAGCTCAACAACTGGCTTCGCCAATATGTGTCTGACATGGATAACCCGACCCCGGCCGTGCGTGCCCGTCGCCCGCTACGCAAGGCACAGGTCAAAATCCGTGAAGTAGACGGTAAAAGCGGCTGGTATCTGATCAGGTTGACCGTCGTCCCACATCTGAAATATATGGGTGAGTCCTTCTCGTTAAACGAGACGGGCAAACTTGACCTGACTTAGCCATAACGGCCCGAGAGGAAACAAACATGCCATTACCAGGAAATATAACCATCATCGGTGAAGAACAGGGCCAGATCGAAGGCTCTTGCGATACGGATGGACGTGAAGGCACAATCCAGGTGCTGCGTTTTGACCATAGCGTCGAAATTCCCACCAGTGCTGACGGCATTACTGCGGGACGCCGGGTTCATCGCCCTTTTACCATCAGCAAGGAAACCGATAAAAGTACACCCATGTTATTCCAGGCACTGTGCACCGGCGAACTGTTAAGCGAGGTGATACTGGACTGGTATCGCATTGATGGTACCGGCGAACAGGAACTCTATTACACCATCAAACTTTACAATGCGCTGATCAGCAAAGTGCGCCCCTGGGTGCCTGACATCCTCGACCAGAGCAAAAGCAATTATCGACACATGGAAGATGTCTCCTTCACCTATGAAAAAATAATCTGGACATGGGAACCCGATGGCATCGAATACGAAGATGCCTGGGGTGAGATGGTATAGGTTGAAAGATGTCGAACGAACGCCTTCTGAAACGTATCAGGCAATGGAATATGCGACAGGTTCCGGCTGCGGACCATAACGTTTATATTGAATCGGTACTGGCTGACCTGTCCATGTTATACAACACACAACATGGCACCACGTTGATCGATGAAGACTACGGGCTACCGGACTTTACCAATATTTTTAACAACCTGACACCGCCGGATATCGACATGATGCAACGCGCCATCATGGATACCACGCGTCGTTTTGAACCCCGGCTCAAATCAGTCACCGTGAACCATGAAGACCGGAAAAATGAATTTGGATTATTGAGATTTACCGTATCCGCCCAACTGATGTACCTGGACGGATTATCGCCTCTGAACTACAGCGTATTGCTCAATGGTGATGGCAGCGTCGCCATCGAGGTTAAATAAAGATCACAATGAGCACAGAATATTACAAAATAACAAATGTAGGGTGGGCATGCTTTTTTGCCCACGCGGATACGGAATCACCGCGTGGGCACAAACTACGTGCCCACCCTACAGCTGAACTACAGCGTATTGCTCAATGGCGATGGCAGTATCGCCACCGAGGTTAAATAAAAGGTCACAATGAGCACAGAATATTACAAAAAAGCCTTAACCGGGTTACGTGAAGAGGCCGCCGTATTTGCGCGAGCAAACCCTGCACTCGCCCCCCATTTGGCAGGCCCAAGTCCTGACCCTGATGTTGAGCGCCTGCTTGAAGGTGTTGCCTATCTCACCGGCAATATCCATCAAAAACTGGATGAGGATTTTCCTGAATTTGCCCAGGGAATCATGCAACTGGCTTTTCCCCACTACCTCAGGCCCCTGCCCTCGGCAACCATTATTCAGTTTACGCCAAAAAATATCCTCAAAGGCAAACTGACCATACCCGCTGGCACTTACATTGACTCCATTGACGTAGAAGGCAGCAAATATCGTTTTCGCACCTGTTACGAGGTGGAAGCTCTGCCGCTTTCCATTACTGACGCCAATCTTGTTGATGCCGGCAGCAGTCGTAAACGTATTGAAATCAGTTTCAATTTGTCAGGCGTCAGTGTCAGCGAATGGACCTCGGACAAACTGCGTTTCCATATCCACGGTGAGTTTTCTGGCGCAAGCAATCTTTTTATGGCCTTGCAACATTACCTGGACAAAGTGTTCATCGAAACCCCCTCAGGACGATATGACATTGCACCTGACCAGTTAAAGCCTGCGGGAATGTCTGCGGACGAGGGACTTATCCCCTACCCCGGCAATGCTTTCCCGGCCTATCGTTTGATACAGGAATATTATCTGTTAAAAGAAAAATTTCTTTTCCTGGACCTGCACGGCATCAATGACTGGAAAAACCACCTGGGCAGTGGCCAGTTCAAACTCATTTTTGAATGCAAGGATATGCCCTTTGTCTTGCCTCGCATCAATAGCGACTGGTTCGCATTACATACCACACCAGCGATCAATCTCTTTGAACACGAAGCGGAACCCACGGCCATCACCCATCGCCAGAATGAAGTTCAGCTACGTCCCTCACGCTCAAAAGGTGAAAGTACCCAGATCTATGAGATCAAGTCCATCATCGGTCACAACCGTAAACAGGCCAAAAAAACGGAATACAAACCACTGGGCATGTTTGATCCCGGTGAACAGTCCGTGCCGGTCTATCAGACCACATTCCGCCCTTCTGAATCCGGTAAAATCAACGAACCTTATTTGACCATCAGCTACCCGGAAGATTATGACATCCCGGATCAGGAAACCATTATCGCCAAACTGACGTGCAGTAACGGCAGCCTTCCGGCAGGCCTGCGCCCCGGCGACATTTGCAAGGCAACCAGCTCTACATCCGAACTGGTCGAATTCAAAAACATCACCCCGGCAACCGACTGTTATCAGATGCCGACGGGCAAAAATGTGTTATGGCGTCTGATGTCACACCTGTCCCTGAATCTTCTGTCCCTTGCCGATGCAGAAAACCTGAAAGCACTGTTAAACCTTTACATCTTTGGCGGTGGTAAAAACCGGAATGAAGAAATGGCGGACCGGCGTCGTATCGACAGCATTTCCGGTTTGGCCGTCAGTACAGAAGACCGCTTCGTCTCTGGCCTGATTATGCGTGGCCAGGCCATCAACATTACGGCAAGACTGGATCACTTTGCCTGCCATGGTGATTTTTACCTGTTCGGCACCCTGCTCAACCAGTTACTGGCCAGTTTTTCTTCCATTAACTGCTACACACGTCTGACACTGAAAGATGAAGCCAGCGGCGAAGAGTTCGCCTGGCCCGCCATGCTGGGAGGTCGCCCATTAACATAAAAGACGACATTCTGGAGAATGCACCGGAATACGATTTTTACCAGGCCGTACGTCTGCTCAAGCGTATCCAGCAGGAGCACAAGGGACGACGGGCACCCGTGCTGAAAATTCGCCCGGAACTCAATCTGGATTTTCCGGATGCCGATATTTCACAGATTGAAGAACTGGACAAAAACCGTGGTTTTAATTTGACCACCACGTTTATGGGCCTGTATGGCGTTTCCTCACCGTTACCCACCTTCGTCACCGAAGACCTGCTCGACGAAGAATGGGATGAGCAAGACAGCCAGCGTGGATTTCTGGATATCTTCCACCATCAACTCTTCCCCCTGCTCTATCAAGCCTGGTATAAATATCGTTTCAGTCACAATGTGGTAGAAGCCAAAAACGAGGCCTACTGGCAAATCATCTTCAGCCTGTTTGGCCTCGGTTCGGAAGAGTTCCTCAAGACCGTCGACAATCCCTATGTGTTAATGCGCTATGCGGGCATCTTGATGCAACAGCCCAAATCACCGGCCGGTCTGGAAACGATTCTTCAGGATTATCTGGGCAATACCGGCATCAAAATCATTCCCTGTGTGCGTCGCACCGTATCGATCACCAAAGACCAACAACTACACATTGGCCAACAGGCGAACACATTGGGCAAGGACACCATGCTGGGTGGTGAAATTGATGATGCAAGCGGTAAATTTACCATCGCCATCGGCCCCATGAACGAAACGACATTCCATACGTATTTCAGCCACCAGGAAACCATCGGCTTTATCAGGCAGCTGAGCAACTTTTATCTTTCACTGCCACTCGATACCGACATCAAATTAATCATCGAAAAAAACAGTGCCAAATCATCCATGCTCGGGGGTGAACAATGGGCATCCCTCGGACAAACGACATGGCTGCTTGCCAACAGCAACGAGGATACGCTTGAGATTTCCTTACCTCTCAATCAATTTTCCTCACAAGACAGCTCGGCCATATCCCTTACGTCAGGTAGATAAATGAACAATCCACTCTTCAAATTTACAAGCCATGCCACAGGCGGTGACCAGTTTACCGTCGTGAGTTATACCGCCACGGAAAGCTTATCCAGTCTGTATCGTTACGATATCACCCTCAAGGCACCCCTCAGTGCTGCGATTGATCTGGACGACATGCTCGACAACCCTGCCCGGTTCAGTATCGACATTGGTGAAGGTGAATCCCCGGTACACGGTGTATTAAGCACCTTTGATGAAGTCAGGATGTCCGGTGACTACGTTTTTTATCAGGCCACACTGGTCCCCCGCCTGTGGCAATTGTCCACCTACAAAACCAATGAGATCTACACCACCGAACTGACCGTCGATAATATTATTCGCACGGTACTCGACAACGCGGACCTGAAAGAAAATGTGGACTTTGACATCAGCGGTGTGAAAAACACACTCCTGCAAAGAAACTATGTTTGCCAGTTTCGCGAATCCGATTTCGCCTTCATCTCCCGCCTGATGGAAAACGAGGGCATTTATTTTTTCTTCGAGCAAGGTGCCGACTCGGAACTGCTCGTTATCGCCGACGATGGAAAATACGATCCCGTCGACCTGCCTGATGCCACGTTTGATACCGCACCACAATCACATCGTGTCGGTGAAACGATCCAGTCATGGCTTTGCCGCAAACAACGGCTGCCGGAAAATGTCACCGTACGGGACTACAACCCGGAGCAGCCCTCACTGGATGTCTACGATACCCATCCGATTGACACTGCGGGTCAGGGAACCGAATATCTCTACGGCGAAAATTTTTTAACCGAAACCGAAGCAGAACACCTGGCTCAGGTACGTGCCGAAGCCTTTATCTGTCGTAAAACACGGTACTACGGGGAAAGTGGTATTTGCGGACTGACGACGGGTTATACCTTCAACCTGGGCGGTCACCCCAACGATAAATATAATGACATCGACTACCTTCTTGTTGTCGAAGTCACGCATGAGGGCCAGTTCCTGGACCAGAATGCCTCGGACAACACCGAAACCAGACCCATTTACAACAACACATTTATTGCAACCGAAGCCAGCATCCCCTGGCGTCCACCGATAAAAACGCCCAAACCCCGTTTTTTTGGCACCATGACCGCCTTCGTCTATGCCGAAGCTGCCTCGGAAATGGCCGAGATTAATGCGGAAGGCTGTTACCGTGTTCATATGCCCTTTGACAAGGCCGATGGCAGCAAAGACAGCACAGACCCCGACCGTAAGGCCAGTTGCTGGATACGCATGGCGCAGCCCTATGTAGGCGAAGGCGAAGGCATGTACTTCCCGTTACGCGGCGGCACGGAGGTATTGCTCACCTTTATTAACGGTGACCCTGACAGACCGGTCATTTCCGGTGCTCTTCCCAATGCTTCCACACCTTCCCTGCTGACCAGCGAAAAACCGACAGAATCTGTTATTCGCACCAAGGGTAATAACAAAATCCGCATGGAGGACGAACCAGGCTCTGAACGGCTTATGCTGGAAAGCCCGATGGCCAATTCCTGGGTACGCATCGGTACACCCAATGATCCCGTGACACTCAATGGTTCCGCAACAGTCCATGTCCCGTTAGGTACAACCT